>CBDUSG010000358.1:0-4362 GCA_965369575.1 uncultured bacterium
CGGAATCGTCGTCGTCAGATACGGTGTTAATGCGCTCGAGGTGATAGAAAGGGTGAAGGAAAGGCTCGCACAGCTCAAGGAGGGCCTCCCCCCCGGCATAGAGATTCAGATTGTCTACGACCGCTCGGTGCTTATAGAACATGCCATCGACAATCTCACGGAAAAACTTACGGAGGAAATGATTGTCGTCGCCATTGTGTGCGGAATTTTCCTCTTCCACGTGCGCAGCGCGCTTGTCGCAATATTTACGCTCCCCGTGGCGATCCTCATTTCTTTCATCATAATGAACCGGCAGGGAATCAATTCGAATATCATGTCGCTCGGCGGCGTGGCGATAGCGATCGGCGCGATGGTTGACGCGGCCATTGTGATGATCGAAAACGCGCATAAACACATGGAGCGCGACGCCGGCAAGAAACCCCATTGGGAGATTATCAAAGACGCCTCCGTCGAGGTCGGGCCGACGCTCTTTTACTCGCTGCTGGTCATAACGATGTCGTTCCTTCCCATCTTCGCGCTGCAGGCGCAGGAGGGAAGGATGTTCAAGCCGCTCGCTTTCACCAAGACCTACGCGATGGGGGCCTCGGCCATCCTTGCCATCACGATCGTGCCTGTCCTTATGGGGTACTGGATTCGCGGCAATATCATCCACGAAGACCGCCATCCGGTGAGCCGTTTGCTGATCTGGCTCTACTCGCCGGTGCTGCATTTTGTCCTCAGGTACAGGAAATCCGTCATCGCCGCGGCCGTTGCGCTCATGGCTCTTACGGCGATTCCTTATAGTCGAATCGGCCGCGAGTTCATGCCCGAGCTGTACGAGGGTGATTTCCTCTACATGCCGACCACTCTCCCGAGCATCTCGGTCACCAAGGCGCGCGAGCTGCTCCAGCAGACCGACAAGATAATAAGGGAGTTTCCCGAGGTCCACCACGTATTCGGCAAGATCGGGCGCGCCGAGACCGCGACCGACCCGGCGCCCCTGAGCATGATCGAGACAACCATCATGCTCAAACCCGAAAGCGAGTGGCGCGAGGGCATGGACTGGAAGAAGCTAAAGGATGAAATGGACGCTGCGATTGATTTTCCCGGACTGACCGATTCCTGGGTGATGCCCATCAAGACGCGCATCGACATGCTCAGCACCGGCATCAAGACACCGGTGGGAATAAAAATAGGCGGGCCCGACCTGCAGACGCTTGAGGAAATAGGACGCGAAGTCGAGGCCGTCGTCCGGCTGGTGCCGGGGACGGCGAGCGTATATTCCGAAAGGGTGTTCGGCGGAAACTATCTTAATTTCAAGATAAACCGCGACCAGATAGCCCGATACGGCCTCACGATCGACGACGTGCAGGACGTTCTCCAATCGGCCGTCGGCGGAATGAATATCGGCACCACCATCGAGGGGCTCGAGCGCTACCCCATCAACCTGCGGTACAGCCGCGAGCTGCGCGACGACGTCGAATCACTCAAGCGGGTGCTCGTCCCGACGCCCACCGGACAGCAGATTCCGCTCGCCCAGCTCGCAGACATATACTTCGAAAAGGCCGCCCCCGCAATCAAGACCGAGGGCGCACGGCCACAAGCCTGGATATACGTCGACATTAAAGACATAGACGTGGGCACCTACGTTGACATGGCCCGAAGGGCCGTCGAGGAAAACGTTGAGATACCCCCGGGCTATACGCTCAAATGGAGCGGGCAGTATGAATACATGGAGCGCGCCAAGGAGCGCCTGATGCTTGTTGTCCCGATGACGATCATGATCATCTTCGTCATCCTGTACCTGAACACCAAGTCAGTCACGAAAACGATCATCGTTTTCCTCGCGGTGCCGTTCTCGCTCATCGGCGCCGTGTGGCTGATGTATTTCCTCGGTTTCAACTTCAGCATCGCGGTCTGGGTGGGCATCCTTGCCCTGGCCGGACTCGACGCCGAGACCGGCGTCGTCATGCTGCTGTATCTCGACCTCGCCCACGCCAAATGGGGCGGTGAAGGCCGGATGAAAACGACCGGCGACCTCGAGGACGCCATCTACCACGGCGCCGTCAGGAGAATACGCCCGAAAATGATGACGGCCGTCACGACTATCTGCGGATTGCTGCCGATCATGTGGGGCACAGGAGCCGGCTCCGACGTGATGAAGCGCATAGCCGCCCCCATGGTCGGCGGCCTCGTGACCTCCGTGCTGCTCGAGCTGGCGATCTATCCTGTCATCTACTCCATCTGGAAATCCCGCGGGCTCAAAAAGGGCGATGCCACATCCTTGCCCGACTCTCCCGCCTCCGAGGCATGAGCCGGCCCCTCTGGCGAATCGATCAAATCCTTAGCATAATTGTATAAACGAGAGCGAAAAAAGCTGTATGCATAGACAATTCACCGACACGGACCTGGAGAAAGAAAATGGACCGGAAAAAGCGGATCAGGATCGCCGCCGCATCTCTGGGCTTATCGATCGCCGTCTTCCTGCTTGTTTCCTGTGGGGCCACGATAAGACCGACCGTGGCGAGCGGTTACGACTGGACCAAGGTCGAAAAGATCTGCGTTATCGGCATCTCCGAACTCAGGCAAAGCCCTGAAATAAGCAGGGGACTGACCCATCAACTGTTCGAGGGCGGATTCCCGGTTGTAAGAAGAGACGCGCGCTCGGTCCTCGATATCTACGAGATAGCCCGCCGGGAAGGCGCCGACGTCATCGCCTACGGCACGCTGTCCAAGGTCGAGATTTATTATGGCTACGGCCGCCATTACGAGCAGCACGGAGCTTTTTATCCCACCAAAGAGGTCGAGATCGAGCTCCAATTCATCGAGGCCGAGACCCGCAGGCGCATATGGCAGGGCACGGGCTCTCTGGAAGACAATGCCACGGTCGCCGATGAGTTCATAGTCGATAAGCTGCTCTCGGAGATGGTCGCCGAGATTCTCCCGCAATGGGCGGAGCTTCCACGCGCGTCGGCGAGCATATCAATGCTGAGACTGGGCGATACTGCCCCGCTGTTCGAGGCGCGGGAGGTCAACGGCGCGCTTTACTCGCTCGAAGACGTCGTTGGCGACAAGGTCGTCGTCCTGAGCTTCTGGTCGCTGTTCTGTGAGCAGTGCAAACAGAAGATGCGCCTGCTGAACGATGTCCACCATGACTATGATGCGAAAGACGTGGAGATAATAGCCATCAGCCTCGAGGGCGAGGCGATGTCGGACCGAATAAAATCGCACATCGAGCACGAGGGCCTCGATTTCACGTTCCTGCTGGACGAGCAAGCGGACGGCGCTTACCGCGTCGCCGACTCGTATAAGGTACCGGCCGTACCCGCTCTATACATCATCGGAAAGTCGGGAAAGATAGCGTTTGCGAGGTCGGGACACGTGACCGCGAGCGAGCTGAGCGCCGCGCTCGACTCCGAACTTGCCAAGCGCTAGATTTCCAGACTGACCCGGGCGCTTCTTTGCCCCGCTCTCACTTGACAAGGGGGCGCGTATCGTGTATTTTAGTGTGCAAATGCGCGTTGCGATACGCATTTCCGAAGTGGCGGGGTAGCTCAGTCGGTAGAGCAGAGGACTGAAAATCCTTGTGTCGGCAGTTCAATTCTGCCCCTCGCCACCTTCTTTATTTCTTGTCATACGAGTCAGTTGCAGAGCTTATTCGGAGGTTCACTCAGATGTGTTAATCTGTGGCGTGTCTAACATTTGTCTAAAATGGCGACCAAAAAGAGAAATAAAGGGCAGGCCGTCCGGCCGGGCTCGAGGATATATCAGCGCGGCCCCTGCTGGTGGATCTACTATCGGGACAATGGTCGCACTGTCCAGAAGTCCCTGAAGACTCGATCGCGGGCCGTCGCCGAAGAGATGCAAAAGCGTGCGGAAGCAAAGCTCCTCACCGGACAGATGAAAGTCGCGGGGCGCACGGCGGTTTCTGATTTTCTCGAGTCCTTCACCGAATCTTTGAAAGTGAATAATCGCCGGCCCCGGACTCTCGCCAAGTACGATTGGGCCATGCGGCATTTTCTGTCGGCCGTGCCTAAGCGTTTCATCGATGAATTCACGGGTGACGATATCGACACTTTCAAAAAGGCGGCCCGGGAGCGGGATCTTAAAGCCGCAAGCGTCAACGCCGCATTAAGGCATGTGAAAGCCGTCTTTCAAAAGGCCGAGGATAGACGCGTCATCGAGCGCAATCCATTTCGAAAATGCATAATGCTGAAAGTCGAGCGAAAGCCGCCGACCTTCATACGGGTTGAGGATGTCAAACGCTTGCTCGAGCACGCGCGCTCGCGCCCGCCTTACGACCTGGTTGTCTGCCTCGCTGCCCTCTGTGGTTTCCGGACCGGCGAGATCGGCGGCGCAATCTGGCACTGGTTTGACTTCGGC
>CBDUSG010000359.1:0-4360 GCA_965369575.1 uncultured bacterium
CCAACAGATGCGCGTCTCTGCTGAGTTTCAGGCGGTTCAACTCGGATTCCGATTCTGCGATTTCCTCTTCCAGCGACTCCTCCGAGATTGTCTCCACGGCCTCGGCCCTTGCTATTTTAAGCCTGATGCTTTCCCTCTCGGCTGCCAGTTCTCGGAGGCGTGTTTCCATGCGTGATAGTTCGTCTATTGTCTTTTCGATCGCTCCGCCGGCGCCGCCCTCGCGCGCGATATCCGTGAGACTGGGGCGCTGTGTTTTGAGACGCTCAAGCTCGCTGTCGGCGATCACCAACTCGTTGCCGAGCGTGTCGTATTTCGACTGGATTTCTTCCGCCGGCGGATGCTGTCTCAACGCCTCTTCCTTCAATTCCTTTTCCCGGCGCAAGCGCTTCAGCTCGCGCAATTGTTTCAGCGTTTCGTCGGGGTCCTTCGTATCCAGGCCCGGGTAAAGCCGCTCCAACTCAGCCGCCTGAGCCGCCACCCGCGCGGACTGCTCCGTCATTTCATCCAGTTTCGCCCGCCGCGCCGATTGCCGTGAACGCAGCGAGGAGTATGCCAGAGCAAAGATCAGGCCACAGACTCCAAGACCCAGGGTAAGAGTAGCGATCCTGAGAAAACCGTCGAAAAACACGGCGCCGAGAAACGCAACCGTCATCCCGGCGGCTATCGTCGCGAGCGACGTCCGCGACGGCATAAACCCGGGAATATCCGCCTCTGCCTGCCGATACCGCTCCCGTATGGATTCCTCGCTTTCCTTAAGCTGCGCCAGGCCGGCGATGTCGGCCTCGGCCCTCTCTGGAAGGGCGGCATATTCGGAGTATTCGGCCTCGATTTTCGCCGAGCATATTTTCAATTCACTTGCGAGCCGCTCGATTTCCCGCATCTCTCCGCGATGCTCGTTCAGTTGCTCCTCCAAACGCCCCTTTTCCTCGAGCAGCCGTGTGAAAGATGTCAGAACCTTTTCCCACTTTCTTTGATTTTCAGCGCTTTGTCCCACGTCGCTTAATTCGGTCTCGACAGAATCCAGGCGGCTCCGGGACTGCCCGATGACGGAGGCAGCGTCACGGGCATCGGTGAGCCTGCGCTTCTTCTCCTCGATTTCATTTTGCAGAATCTCGATGCGCCGCAACTTCCTCGCCGTGCCCCGTCTCCATGGCAGTTCCATCGATAGGTCGTCGCAGACTCCCTTGAGATTTTCGAGGACGACCGCATAGTCGGCCGATGCAGAGCCGCTGACTATGCGCCGGGCGACGCCTCCCATTTCCGGCTGCAGGCTGTTCTGTGCGGTCATGACGGAATTGCGAAACACGGTGTCGCTCTCTATGCCGATCAACGTTCGCATTATGCCGTCATATGCCTCTTTTTCGTCCGTCCGTCCGCCCGGCTTGGCGCTGCCGTCGAACAACACCTTTCCTTCCCCTTCGATGAGTTCAATCCTCGCATTGTTGGACGCGAAATCGCGGCTGAGCCTGTGGCGCTTGCCTCCGGCCTCGATTTCGAGGAACCCGGAACGCGGACACGCAGCGCCCGGAGGCGCGAATGCGGCCTTTTCGCTTTCGTTTTTCAAGCCGAAAAGAATCGCTCCGACCGCGTTGAGGATGGTCGATTTGCCGGTCTCGTTGTCGCCGACCACGAGCGCTATATCTGTCGGAAATTCGATGTCGAACTGGCGGTCGAACATCCCGAATCCGTCAAGCGAGACTCTGGTTATCCTCATTTCACACCTGCATGAATTGCTCGATGCCGACACGGAGCGCAAGCTCGGCGCTCGCCCGCTCTTCGCCCGAGCACCGCTCGATCCTGTCCAGCATCTTCCGCGTGAATATGCCGCGCACGGTGTCCTCGTTCATGATGGATCGGATGAGCTCGCCTCCCACCACACTCGTTTCATCGATAACTTCGAAATGAAAGAATTGCTCCCCCAGGCAGGCCTCGATCTCGCCCGTAGCCGGAACAAAATCGGCCGATCCCTCGAGAACGATCTTCACTATCGCCTCTGGGTCGCTTCGCTTTTCAATAGCCGAAACGAGGCCATCGAGTGAGCCGATGGCTGATGTCGGCAGGTCGATATTGATTTTCGAAAGCGTCATCCGATTATGTTTCGTTTTCTCAACGGCGACACCGCCGTCGGATATCTCGACAACTATCAGATGCCGGTCTCCTTCCTCCCCGAAATTGAGTCCCTCCAATGTTCCCGGATAGACCGCCGTCGTTTTGCCGAATCGAAACTCGCGGAAATTGTGATGGTGGCCGAGCGCGACATAATCGAAGCCGGACCGCTCCAGCTCGTCCGGGCTAAGCGGAAAATCGCGCCGGCTCGAAGTCCAATGGCCCGCTTCTGCTACCGTGCCGTGAACCAGCGCCACATGCAGGCCATCTTCCGGACCGCGACGGAAGGGCGGCGCGCTTTCTTCAGTCCTTCCGCCACCCGAAAAACCGTAGAAATAGACCTCGTGGTCACCGAGGGTCTTCCGGACCGCTCCGGGATCGAGAAGGACCTCCACGCCAGGGAGCATCGTTTTTCTGTAAACGGAGTTCGCGTAGCGGTCGCTGTCGTGGGTGCCGGGGATGAGGATTATCGAAATGCCGGCGTCGGAGGTCTTTTTGAAAGCGGCCTTCACCCGCGCGATGAGTTCAGGCGGCGGATTGAACGAATCGAACAGATCGCCGGCGATGACGATGGCGTGGACACCTTTGCGCGGGGCGAGGTCGAGCGCGCGTATGAGAGCCGATTCCAGATGCTTCGAGCGCTCCGCAGCTCTCTCGCCGAGAAAAGAGAGCGGCGCTCCGAGGTGGAGGTCGGCAAGATGCATGAGGCGAACGGTCATTCGGAACTCCGAGGATTCGACGGTCGCTCGGGATTCGGAAAACTTCCGAATCGACAGGAATGGGCGCGCCATGAAAAATTCCATTGGAACCGAATAAAGGATCTTCTGGAGACTTTCGAGGGGCTACGCCACACATTCAAGACAGCATAGCATAGGAGGTCAAAAACATCAATGAGCCATATACAGCCTAAACAGCAGAACCTTGAACTTACCAGAGGCGAATTCCCTGCCATCGACCTGGAAGCCAACTACGGTAACCGCTATCGCGTTGGAAGAGATGAATGCGGCGACCAGATGATAGGTCACGGATTGGGTCACTTCTACGCGCACTCGGCAACGGAACTGGCCTGCTTCATCGAGGGCAACCGGAAGTTCAACATGACCCGAGATCAGTTCCCCGAAATCCGAGTCACACAGAGGGGGGATGAGGAAATCATTTTCGTATTCGCTCCCGCCCTACTCTCGAAGCTGGCGACGGCGCTCAAGGCGGCTAGGAAGAGGCGGGTTTCTGAAGCTGAGAGAAAACGCCTTGCCGAGATAGGCAGAGCCTACCGATTTAAAGCATCTTGACACGGCTATGAGGGGGGGCTTAGAGACCATAGAGCGACGCCAGCGCGAATAAGTGGAACACAGGGACTCTGGAGGCCCAAATCCACGTTTTGTGCCTCTTAAACGCAATTATTAGTTGTCGTGGGCGCGCTTGTCAGGAAAATCAGGTTTTTGGAAAAATAATGCGGAAGAAAACCGTGGCCAGGCGCGACAACATAATAGGGGCATGATATATGTCCGCTGTTTGCTCGCATCTCTAAACTCCCACAGTGTCAAATCTGCTTTTCTTGATGACTTTTTCAAAGAATTATTCTGTTTTGTAAGTTTTTCCGGCAGGCCTTGGGAAGAAAATGGTTTGTCGGACTGACTTTTTGTAGGAAGAATTGTGCTTATGAACGCATCATCGCAGGGAAAATGCAGGAAAGGAGTCAGCAATGAAATCCCCAATTGAGACAAGCACAACTCCGTCAAGGGAGATATTATGGGAGAAGTATTGTGGCTTCATAGACAAGCCCTTGGAGTACTTCAGGGAAGTTCAGGACAGGCTCCTCATGGAGCAGATTCAATACATTCACTCTTGTGGTCTATGGAAAAAAATTGTTGGAAGCGTGTGCCCAAAATCCCCACAAGAATTCCGGGAGGTAGTACCGCTGACCACATACGATGACTATCGGGACATCTTTATGGGGAAACTTGAAAGCTTTCTCCCTGCCAAGGTAAAAGTGTGGGCGCACACCACTGGGAGCACAGGTGATGTAAAATGGTTTCCATGGACAGAAGAATATTTTGACAAGCGGGGTGATTTCTTTATCACAGCAGCTTTCCTTTCATCGGGTGCCAAAGACACCATGCCAATTAAACCGGGCGACATATTCCTTTACACTACCGCTCCCCCTCCTTATGCAAGCGGCTTGGGAGTGCAGTCAGCCCTTCAGAAGATCAATCTGACCGTCCTCCCTTCGCCTGAAGAAGCCGAAAAAATGTCA
>CBDUSG010000360.1:0-4355 GCA_965369575.1 uncultured bacterium
GATGGGAACAGATCGAGATACTCGTCACGGTGGATGAGACTCTATCTCTGGGCGCGCTGCGTGAGCGCCTTAAAGTCGCACTCGACCGCCCGGATATAGACATCGTCGAGGGAACGACGGCCACTGATCCGGCGGTCGTCGAGCACCAAATATCGATATACTTCGACGATCTGATAATCTATCAACTGCTGCTGAGGCAGCAACGCACGGCGCCCGCTGCCGAGCAGCCTATCCCCGAGCGAGTCACGCCCGAGCAGGATCGCCCCAAGGTGGCGCTGATAGTGGACGATGTCGGCTACGATCTGGACCGCGCACTCGAGCTGCTCAACCTGCGCCGCCCGATGAGCATATCGATTTTTCCGAAGCTGAAATACACAAAACACATAGCGGAGGTGGCGCACGAACTGGGCTATGAGGTCATGATGCATCTGCCCATGGACCCCGGAGAAGATTTGAGGCGCAACCCGGGCTTCATCACGGCCGAAATGACCGAAAAGGAGATGTACTGGGTCCTTGACCGGAATTTCGAATCGATCCCGTTCGTAACCGGCGTCAACAATCATCAGGGCTCGTTGATGACGAGCGATCCCGAGGCGATGGCGCGCGTCATGAAATATCTGGCGAAAAAAGACTTGTTCTTCATCGACAGCCGCACCACAAGCGAATCGGTGGCATACAAAGTCGCCAGAGAATGGGGGCTCCGCGCCGCCGAGAACAACGTGTTTCTCGACAACGAAAAGGACGTCGAATATATTAAAGAGCGGATCGAGCTGCTCATCGAGGAAGCAGAGCAAAGAGGCTGGGCCATAGGAATATGTCACGTGCATCCCGCGACCACACAGGCCCTTCGCGAGATGTTTCCCGTCATGGACGAGCACGGGATCGAACTCATCTTCGCCTCGCAACTGGTCCGCTGAGACGAGCCGATGCTGATCCTGGGGATAGAGACATCCTGCGACGAGACGGGCGTAGCCGTCGTCGAGGACGGCGAAACCATGCTGGCCAACGAGGTCGCCTCGCAGATACCGCTGCACGCCCGATTCGGAGGAGTCGTCCCCGAAATCGCCTCGCGCGCGCACCTCACGGTCATCGCCTCGATGCTGCGCGAGGCGCTCGCCAAGGCCGCGTGCTCTCTGGACGACGTCGACGCCCTCGCCGTGACCGTAGGGCCCGGCCTGGTCGGCTCGCTGCTCGTGGGCCTCAGCTTCGCCAAATCGCTCGCGTACGTCAAGCGAAAACCGCTCGTTCCCGTTCATCATCTCGAGGGCCACATCTGCGCCACCGCGCTCGGTGAGCCTCGGCCGCAATTCCCGTTCGTCGCCCTCGTGGCCTCCGGCGGGCACACCGACCTGATCGAGTGCGGGGCTCCGCTGCAATACAGCATCCTCGGCCGCACGCGCGACGACGCGGCGGGCGAGGCGTTCGACAAGGTCGCCAAAATACTCGGCCTCGCGTATCCGGGCGGCCCGGCTATCGAAGCGGCCTCTGAAGGCGGCGATTCTGATGCCTTCGATTTTCCACGGCCGATGCTCGCAGATCCAGGACTCGACTTCAGCTTCAGCGGCCTCAAGACGGCCGTGCTTTACCGCGTGAAAGACCTTAAAGAATCCGCCGATTCTGAAAAACGAACGCCCGACATTGCCGCCGCCTTCCAGGCCGCCGTCGCCGACGTGCTGGCTGAGAAAGCGCGCCGCGCGATGAGACAGACGGGACTGAAAAGGCTGGTGCTGGCCGGTGGCGTAATGGCGAACTCCCGCGTCAAGGAGGCTATACGGCGCCGCGTCGACTGTGAAGTCTTTGCGCCGCCCCCGGAGCTGTGCGTGGACAATGCCGCGATGATCGCCGCCGCAGGCTATCACAGGTTTTTAGCAGGATGCGCTGCCGGCCTCGGTCTTAATGCCGACCCCAACCTTCGCCTATCGGCCGAGCTATGGAAAAAAGCGGAACCAAAATAGGGTCGGTCGAAATACCCGGGCTCATCTCGGCGGCGCCGATGTCGGGCACAACCGATCTGCCGTGCAGGCTGGTGGCAAAATCGTTCGGCGCCGCGCTCGTCTACGTCCCTCTCATCAGCGCCAAGGCGCTGTGCCTCGGAACCCAAAAGACCTTCGACTTGCTCGTCTCCGATCCCGCCGAGAGACCCGTCGCAATTCAGATATTCGGCGGCGATCCCGAAACGATAGCGGGGGCGGCGAGGATATTGACGTCGCATCCCTTCGACCTGCTGGACATCAATATGGGGTGTCCGGTGCCCAAGGTAGCCCGAAACGCCGGCGGCGTGTCCCTGATGCGCGATGTTAAGCTGGCGGCGGAAATCGTCGAGGCAGCCGTCGAGACCGCCGGCGTGCCCGTCACGGTGAAGATGCGCGCCGGTTGGGACTCTGACTCGATAAACGCGCCCGAGCTGGCGGCGGCCGTCGAGGAGGCGGGCGCTGCGGCGGTAGCCGTGCATCCCCGCACGAGGATTCAGGGTTTCAAGGGGCGGTCCGATTGGAGCCTCATCGCCCGGGTAAAAGAGACCGTCAGAGTACCGGTCATCGGCAGCGGCGACGTCGGCTCGCCTGAGGACGCAGAACGAATGCTCGAGGAGACCGGCTGCGACATGGTGATGATAGGCCGCGCGGCAAGAGGGAACCCCTGGATTTTCAGGCGGACGCGAAAATTGTTGAAAACCGGCGATTTAGAACCCGAGCCCTCCCCCGAGGAAAGGGTGTGGACATTGATTGAGCACTGTACACTTTCGGCCGAATACGGCGACGACCGACGGACGGCGCTTAAGATGCGGAAGCATGCGGGATGGTACATGAAAGGGCTCAAAAACGCCGCAACAACAAGGCAAAAGATAAACCGGGCGCAGAGCGTCGGCGAAATAATCGACATTTGCAGGGCGGTGGAAAAAGGCTGGCATGAGTCTTGCTCCTGTTAAGAGGATGACTAACTCCGTTTAGTCGTCTGGAATCGACGGAATCGACAGGAGAGCCATTCATGAATCTGCAAGCCCTGCTCCACACGGTTGTGGGCCAATGCGGCTCCGACATACATTTCAAGGCCGGCAATCCACCCGTCATACGCTATGACGGCGATCTCGTCAGGCTCGACTACTCACCGCTGAGCAAAGAAGATATCGATGAAGTAATCCAGGAGATCCTCACCGAGGAAGAGATCGGGATCTTCGAGGAGAAGGGCGAGCTGGACGTCTCATACGCCGTGTCGGAACTGTCAAGATTCCGCGTGAATGTGAGCCGCGAGATGGGCAACGTACGGCTGGTCTTCAGGCTTATTCCATTCGAGATCCCCGCAATACCAGAACTGAACCTCCCGGTCATCCTCGAGAAAATCTGCAAGACCCCGAGGGGGCTGGTGCTCGTGACAGGTCCCACCGGCAGCGGCAAGTCGACCACTCTGGCCGCCATGGTGACTTTTATAAACTCGAACCAGGCCAAGCACATCGTCACCATCGAGGACCCGATCGAATTCGTTCACGGGGATAAGCTGGGCATGATCACGCAGCGCCAGCTTGGGACCGACACCAAGTCCTTTGTCGACGCGATGCGAGCGGTCGTGCGCCAGGACCCGGACGTGATAATGCTCGGTGAGATGCGGGACGCAGAAACCGTTTTCGCCTCGATGCAGGCCGCCGAAACCGGTCACCTCGTCCTTTCGACTCTGCACACACCCGACGCCATCGACACCGTGAACCGAATTACTGATTTCTTCCCGCCCTCGCAGCATCAACAGGTCCGCAACCAGTTTGCCACCTGTCTGAGGGCCGTCATTTCGCAGAGGCTTGCCCCGCGCAAGGCCGGAGTGGGAAGGATCGCCGCGGTAGAGGTGCTCATAGGCACTCCGCTCGTAAAGGAGCGAATTCGGATGCAGGTCGACGGCTCACAGATATTGTCCCTGATAGAAGAGGGACGCTCCACCTATGGCATGCAGACCTTCGATCAACACCTGTACGAACTCTGGGAGGCGGAGACGATTTCCGAAGAGACGGCCATCGAGTTTGCGTCAAGCCAGAAGGACCTGTCACTGAGGATTCGCGGCCTGCTCTAGACGGCAAGCCGAAACTCGGCACCCCTCATATCCGGCATTCCATTGCCCCGGCAAACTCACTGTTACCCCCTCGAATCATGTCATCTCTGCAATTGCACACTCCCCATCTCCGAGCGGGATGAGGGTCCGTTACGCCTCCGATCCTCGGGCAAAAAGATCACGCGTCGACTGATCCTTGTCGCGAAAGATCCTTGCGGGGATGACAAATGAGGAGCAAAGAAGTAAAATAGCGCATGAAGGCATGCAATTCTCCACAGAAATTCAGGCGGCGCCATGGTTGCGTGAGACTCAGGCCGCACAGG
>CBDUSG010000361.1:0-4347 GCA_965369575.1 uncultured bacterium
CCACTCTGAAGCCGAGCAGGTTGACACTGAACCCGAAGAGTTCCTTAATCGCCTTCAGATCGAGAACGAGCTTGGGCCTCCAGTCGGAAAGATACCACATGATGGCCACGGAAATGGCGGTGATGAACAACGAATTCGCCACAAGGCTCCACACCCCGAATCCGCGAAGAGCCATTGCAATGGAAACGATGCCCGCAACCCCACTGGCGCCAAGGTCAACCGCGGCCAGCCGCCGGAAGTCCATTGCCTTGTTCAGGAGAGAGTGCTGCACTACATTCAGCGAACCAATAAGAAAGGTGAACGAGATTGCAATCGTCAGAGGAATCAGGACGGGCTGATTGTAAAAGGACGCGATCAAGGAAGAACAGGAGGCGACGACAATGGTGAGCGCAAGCCCGACGGCCAGGTTGAGCCAGAAGATCGAACAGAGATGTCTCTCTTCGATATCCTGCTTCTGGATGATTGCCGCCCCAAACCCCATCTCGCCGAATAGGCCGGCAAATCCGGTGAAAACCATGACCATGCCGACAAGGCCGAAATCCTCGGGCAAGAGCAGCCGGGCGAGGACCGCGGTGATCACAAACCCCATCGCTTGACGCCCGATGCGCGCCACGACAGTCCAGCCTACGCCTGTGATCGTTTTCTGCCTTAGAGACATCAATGCCTAATGAAACTCAACTCCCTTTCCGCTCATTCGTTTGGCGCACGCCAAAAAGGCCTGTCCGTTTTACCCTGCCTGGCATGCAGACTCCTCAACATCTCGGCGCGCTCAGCGCGGCCTTTTTCCCGAAACAACTCCCTCCGGTTTTTTTTCCGCGCCAGCCGATTCTGTATCCTGTACCACCAGCGCTGCCAGCCCCTTACTTCAAATCGCTTCCCTTCCGCCGCCGAAGGATACCCCAGGATATTCAGCAGATCGGAAGCGACGGCCTCAAAAATCTTGATCTGTTTTGATGACAGCTCTCGACGGAATTTCTCTTTATTGTCCTTGATTATGGGCCTGGAAAGATTCTTCCAGTACGCGGTCTTTTCGGCCTCCTGCCTGGCGGCATCCGTCTTGTGGAATTCCAGCATCCGCGACTCGAACGCAATCTCCATAATGTCGCATATGCGCTCCATGACAGCCTGCGGATCTTCAATGAGATCCTCATACCGAAGCATTATTGCTAGTTCACGGGCGGCAAAGTCCTGGTACACCTGCAAGCATTTCATCTGCTCGGCGCGCCATTCCTGGGCGATGAAATAAATATGCTGATCGTGCGTGGGAACCTTTAAGAGCGAACACGCAACGTCGCGCCCATCCCGGCACAAGTAGATAAACCTGGCATCGACAAGAATCTCGCGAATCCGATAGGCGTGATCAAACAGATTGTTTTCCTTGCAGCACCAGACGTCGGCTCCCTCTCTTGCCGCATAAGCCTCGTATAGCGATGCGATGACCTCCGTGAGATTTGTGGGATGTTCCCCGAGTTCACGCTCGGATATATCGTGCTTCCACTTGAGATGCGAGTTCTGCACATTCGTCATGCGGATCGCGTCGGCTATGAGCGCCTCCATATTCTCCTGCACTGACAGAGGACCGTAGAATGGGAGAAGTTTTGTGAGGTGACTCCACATGTGAGGCGGCGGAGGAGCGGCGATTCGGGAGTGTGCCCCTAACATCATCCGGAGCAAATTGCTCCCCGACCGTTCGGAAGACATGATGAATATGGATTTCATCTAACTCCTATCGATGCTTCGAATCCGTGGCCGATTCCGGTGTCGGCAAGAATAACAGAAAACGGGCACTTCCATCCAGCGGTTGCGATCTCGGCCGGAACACGGGGTCCGCAACCGTCAAGGTTTACGAGCGACGACCAGATACATCCATGTGAATTTTTCGGCCCTGTGTATCCTGTCCAGGCAAAGACAAAGGATGTTGTTCAGGCATTTCAAGGCATTGATCGGGTACTTGACCGGCCCCTTCGCAAATGAGCTGATATAGTAATTGAACTCACTCCCAAAAGTGACCCAAAAGCCGCCGCACGGATGAAGCTCCAGGATTTCAAATCCAGCCTTTTCAAAGAGATACCTGAGTCCGTGCGCGGTAAAGCGATAAAAGTCGCGCGGCTCTTCGTGCAGATGCCAAAACAGCGGCGCCGTATAGATCGCGTGCCCGCCGTTTTTAAGGACTCGGTACGACTCTTTCAGAGCGCGCTCGGGCTCCTCGAGATGTTCGATGACCGCGGTGCATAGAACTGTGTCGAAGGAACAATCGGGCTGCCGCGTGTCATATGCGGTGGCGATTACGTCTACATTTTCCAGCCCGTGGGGAGAATCGGGATAGTCAAGCCCGATATGTTCGCTTACCGTGTCCTCGTAGAACTCACGCTTCGGCTTCGTGCCGCATCCGATATCGAGGAGCCGGCCTTTGGCATACTGCTTCGAGAACTTGCTGCGCACCTGCTCCGAACGCTTTTTTACCATATAGTCGCTATCGCTGAGTCGAATCTTTCTTTCGGTTTTCCCGGTCATCTGTTTTCGCCGGATCGGGTGAATGGTCCGATCGTTTTATTTTCTGCTCAAATACAAGCTTTCACTGCATCTATGAGTTGGCGTTCTTCATCCGTCTCCGGGGTATTTGCCGAAACTTCGAAATGGGAGACGGCCTCGTTGCGATGAGGGATATTCCCCCATGTGCCCCTCAACCGCTCGATGAGGTCCTCAGGGCGCGCACAGAAAGTTTCGTACCGCACCTGCAGCACGCGCTCGGGCGGGACCTCGGCCAGGTCGGCCTCCATCCTTTGCTGCAACGAAGCGAGCTGGCGGGCCACCTGCTGTGTTGCGGGCAGGCCTTTCAACTCGTCATAATCGGGAGGCTTTACCGACCACCACTGCGCCGGGTCATCGAGATTCGCATAGCGGGCCCGCAATACAGATAATGCCACCTGCTCTATATCTCTTTCAATGAACAGGAGAAACGAGTTTGGGAAAATCTTCCCAAGCGCATCGATGCGCAGCAGGTGCTTGACATTCTTATTCACGAAAGGAGCGTCGCCGTAAATCCGCTGCGTGCAGGCGATCGTATTCCTGAGAAAACGGATATCGCGCTCGCTCATTTCGTCGAAACGGACGTAGTCATCGATTCCAAAATAACGTATCCAAAAGCCGCCGGCCTCGCGGGGCGAAACCGGGCCGCTGACCTTGCCGTAATGGCTCCGAAACGACGACCGATATTCCGGATTGAACGTGCGCTGTAAAAACGTGACGACACACGGAGAAGCCGAATACCGGCCGACCCCGTTCGTAAAGTAGGCGACGCGCAGTCTATGAACGATGTATTGATAAACCAGCGTGGATCCCGTCCGAGGAAGGCCCAGAATAAATAGCTGAGGCCGGTCGGACACGAAATTAAGCCGCAAAAGCGCTCTTTCGGACCAGCGCGCAAGTGTTCTGGCGCCCATTTGTAATCGCACCCTTATGTGGACTTCTCAAACATCCAAAGGCATCAATGCTATTGCAGCGCATTTATTATCCTGCGAATAATGCCAGGCCTGGCGTCCCTGTATGACCATCTCTTGATCGGCCCCTTCTCGGCTCCAAACGATTTCTTGAAACTGGCCACGCCCTCGTGACCTCCGCTCGGATTGAAATCATAATACCGGTAGCCCCGCATGCAGCCGTCTTTTATGGCCTCCACACTGAGCAGATTCGCAGCCGAGTATTCAAAATATTCTTCCAGCGAGGCGCCGTGCCACCAGACAATATGCGCGTTCCAATAGAATGTCAAGGCACCCGCAATAATCCGGCCGTCCACCCTCGCCAGCCATAACTTGATATCCGGACTGTCTTCCTCGAAAAGGATTCGGAACAGGTCAAAATTATACCGGCTTGTGGCCTTTTCACCCCAGCGCCGCAAGGAATCTTCGTATACGCGATAGTATTCCTTGTAATCTTCCAGAGACCGGGCAAGACCGACTTCCACACCCATGCGCTCGGCTTTTTTGGCGCTGCTCTTGTGGCCCTTTGTAAATCCCTTCCAGATTGCCTCAAAACCCGCGTCCAACCTGAGAATATGTGTAAAATCATCCCGCTGCACGTACGGCTCCGGCAGCTCGAATTCGAAAAGCGGGTTCCCCGTGACATCTATCCTGCGCGCGTTTATGCTGCACAGGTCGGAGAAAATCTCCCCGATCCTCTCCGGCGACAGATCCCCATCCGCGATCGGGCCGCCGTACACACCCGGCGCCATCGAGCGGCACGTCCTTTTTCGACCATCTCCGATCATCATCAGCGGAACGACCGCGTGCGTGCCATCGTCAAAGCTATAAGCCCTCGTGAAGATCCTGTGTTTCGGCAGACTCTTCT
>CBDUSG010000362.1:0-4347 GCA_965369575.1 uncultured bacterium
CGCTACTAATTCCGCAACTATCTCGCCCCCAAATGCCTCGTTCAACTCTTCGTTGTCCGGGAAGTGATGTCCGACCAAAGCCCTGTGTTCAGACCATATTATGACGTTTCCCTTGTTCCACATTTTGGTCCGTACGACATTCGGCCCGAAGTTGATTTCTTTCATCTTTTCGGAAAAAGCTTCATAATCGGAATTGAGCTTTGGCCTGACAAAGTCAGCGCCAGAGAATTCCTTTTTCACCGCGTCACTTACAAAGAGCGCCGTTATTTTCTTTGACCTCATAAGCATATTGTGTTCGAGAGAACTCGTGACAATCCATCCCAGAGTGACACCGAACAGAGCAAGTGTCACCAGACAGAGGAGGGAGAATCTTCGAATGAGGGTCGTCCTTTTCATGGCCTAATCTCTCTATCGTAATGTTTGCGCCGGCCCTGGCCGCTATTGGTCCACATCTTTCGTCCAGTATTATAGCATACGAATCCAACTGATTGAGTCTGATCGCGCACCATATCTCGGAATAATTGCCATTTTTCACAAAGCATCGGGATGAATAGATAGCCTGGGTCATTTATAAATCCAGGTGTCCATTTCTACTCCATTTTGAGGCGTGCAGCCCGCCGGCGCGGCTGCAGTGTTCTTCCATACACAACAATAGCATCCGGGCAAAACTATAAGCTTGCTCTCCTTAATTGTCTTTACGCCGAGTACCCGATGAGAAGACTTCTATCTGCCCGAGTGCTCGATCTCTGAGGCCTTTGCCGCCTTTTTACTCTTCATCGCCTCCTGTCGCGAATGCCACTGGCCCAGTCTGCTTTCAGACTATGTGCGGTTAGCAGTTCGGATTGAATTGGAAAGGGAGCCGAGGCCTATCTGCTCGCTGTAGGCGCCTTTATAGCTTCACACGCAGCCCAAACACGTTCTGGCACAAATCCTGCCCCACTTATGAACGTTGGACTAAGCTGACACATTGTCTTTGGAACCATAAGGCGGTGATAAACCCTGGTACTCACAGGTATTCTTCCCTGGAAAAAGGGGGCCCATAGAGGCGTTGCAAAGGGAGGGGATGCAATCTTGGACAGTCTCGAGAATGGTGGGAAAACAATCTCCTTCGAAATGGATCTTCATGTGCCATGCCGGATAACCGGCATAACCAAGAACGGATCCAGGTGGGATGGAGAGGCAACGACTCTGTCCATCAGTTCATTTGGCGCACACTTGTTGCTTCCCGCTGAAACTGAACTGGAAGGCGATATTGTGTTGACATTCAGAGTTCCTCCCGCTCTGGCAACGCTCTTCGTAAGAAAGAAGTTTCGGGTTAGGGCCGAAATGAAACCTTCCGGCGCGGTTGGCCCAAGCTCGGCGACCATGGGAAGAAAGGTGGTCTGCGTCGTCTTCACAGAGCGGTTGAAATTCAGATTGAGGGACGCTAAGGGCAAGACATGAAAAGGCTGTCGCCTGGAATTCTCCGAACACCGCTGCCAAAGGAGGATCAATGACAAAGGAGTGCAACGGCAAATCCTCATGCAATCTTCCCACCTGGCTGGGAGTGATTTTTATCTTTGCAATAAGCCTCATAGTTTTTGCGGGATGCGCGAGCACGGAAACCAAACTCATATCCATGGAAAACAAAATTCATTCCATGATGCCCTGTGGAATGATGATGGACGCCATGATGGGCCAAGGACATGCCGGCCACGGCGGGAATGAGGCACCCATTATGGCTAATTCAAATATGAGCTTAAAGCCTGATCAAGCAGAACCAGAGGCCGACCATTTGCATTCACCCACACCGGATTTGGAGCAATAGGCTTCTATGCTTCCGGAAAAAGGGAATTCATTTGGGCTCTCAATCGATATGTGGTCATTATTCCTCTGCGCTGTTGCAAACCAGACAGCTCCTGTGGGAAACCCTACCATACTTATGTTATCTTCTCACATGCTGATGCACTGCCGGAAGACTGTAATTGCCTAATTTATAAGATATTATGTGAATTTTGGACGATGACCGGATGTTTGGCATCTTGCTTGCCATTTGCTTGCCATTTGGTGCGGCAGAGACATTGAAGAGATAAATGGAAACGCAGGGCCATAATCCGACCGGGGATGGGAATGATGAACAAAAGAAAACTGATAATCCCAATTGTCGCGACCGCTTTGGTCGGATGAGTATCGGCCGCCAGCGCGGCCGATCATAAGCTCGCGGTTTATGAAAGCGAATTCCCGTACTAGCGCAGAACCTCATCAGGAAAAAAGCTGCATTCCGGAGAAGATCTGTTGATGCGATAAGAAGGACATCGTACGGAATTCCCTCCATAAGAGAGGGCAAGTCTGACGATCCCGAGCATTTGGCTTGGGAAATTAGCAGCAATTCTACTGTTTATGAAAGTCAAAGTCAGAGGCTTTAGAAAGGAACCGAAACAATGAAGAAATCTCACAGTCTTGTTTTAACCTTGATGATTGGTTTCTTTTCTTGTGTGCCGCCAGCTGCGTGGGCAGAGATGGGGCAGCACCATGACGAAGGATCCCATGAGTACCATGGCGGGCAGCATCACAACATGGAAAAGAACGCCCACTTGACTGGAGAGGATGCGATTTTTGAAAACTATTTTGCGATCCACTCAGCTCTTGCCGCCGACTCCATGGATGGAGTCTCGGCAAAGGCGATGGCGATGGCCAAAGCAGTTGAAGGAAAACATGGCGAAGCCATGAAAGGCGGCCATTCCCATGGAGCCGGCATGCATGTCCTGATGAATGGCATAGTGAGGGCGGCAAAGTCGTTGTCGGAACAAAAGGACATAGATTCGGCCCGCGAGAAGTTCGGCAAACTGAGCGAGAAGATGATTGAATACCAGGAGAAACTGGGCGATAAAGGGAACAGCAAAGCGCATGTATTCGTGTGCGACATGGCGAAGAAATCATGGTTGCAGAAAGACGACGATCTGCGCAATCCATACTACGGAGCCAAAATGCTCACTTGCGGGCGAAAAATACAATAAGATGATCCACCCCCATATGCCTATGACCTGATGAGGAAAGACCTGCAGGGGACGCTTTCACCCCGAAGGGCAGGCAGGCTGAGAAGGACGGCGCCGTGAAGTGGGTACCGGTCACTCGCTGAGGGGTCGGTGCCCACCCTGCCCGCAAGGAGATAGTGTTCGGGGAAGGCCTCCGCCTCCCCCAAAAATCTACGGGAGTCCCGCGTGCCAGTAGGAAGCTTTCCCTGATCTATTTTGGACAATCTTGGATCACAAAGAATTCCACAAACGAAACTCGTAATAGTTCCGTCAGATTACTGCAGGATTTGAGCCATTTGAAAGGAGTTCATGCTTATGAGTTCAGACATAGACATACCTCGCAACGAGCTTTCTCAGTCTGAGGACGATATAGCCAAGCTTCGTTACAATCGAAACGCCTGGTTTTTTGATTTCATGGATTCGCTCTTGGGGAAAATGATGGGCGACGGGGAAGAAAAACTAGACGCGAAGGCCGCAGGCAAGGTACTGGAAGTAGGTGTCGGAACCGGCACGAGCCTGGCCCACTATCCGGAAGGCGTGGAACTGATGGGAATCGACATTAGCCCAAAGATGCTCGCAAGAGCCAAGGCAAAGTCCAGCGGTTTCTCAGGAGATCTGAAGCTTCAGATCGGCGACGTTCAGGACCTTGATTTTCCAGACGATTCATTTGATATGGTGATCACATCATGTGTCTTCTGTTCCGTAACGGATCCCATCAGGGGTTTTCAGGAGATCAATCGCGTCCTGAAGCCTGAGGGTAAGGGGCTGCACCTGGAACACGTCAGAAGCAAAAAACCGCTGATCGGCGGATTGATGGACATTTTGAATCCAGCCGTGGTTCGCATGACGGGAGCCAACATCAACCGCGACACTGCTGAAAACATTAGGAGGTCAGGCTTACAAATTCTGGAAGAAAAGGACCTCTGGCTCGATATCCTGAAAATGTTCACCGTGACAAAAAGACAGAAATCGTGATATGAGAATTGGACACTCGCTTATTTGAAGCCCTCATAAAATATCAGGGTTTTTCGTAGCCGATCCGAATTTTGCTCCCGGGAGGAGGGGGCGTCGGAAAATTTGCAATGAATACCGATTCTCTCGT
The DNA here is from genome assembly GCA_965369575.1 of uncultured bacterium. Lineage (GTDB taxonomy): Bacteria > Abyssobacteria > SURF-5 > SURF-5 > SURF-5 > CBDUSG01. Next base: position 4,117 of record CBDUSG010000362.1, read on the forward strand.
GCCCTCCCGCGGGATCATGCGGGGGAAACAAGGAACAACCATTCTATCGACCACTGCTCCATGGGGATCTAGTAGTGTAATGCTCACGGCCCCGCTTCCCAAACCTGAGGCATGACGGCGCTTCACTTTTCCTGAAACGGCCCGCATAGAAATGACGATATATATCCCGAATAGGCTGCCGTTGGATGACAATTTGATAACTATTGAATACTTTGGCCTTTTCTTCCATAT
>CBDUSG010000363.1:0-4322 GCA_965369575.1 uncultured bacterium
CCTGCAGAACTCGGCCAGGGTTTCGGAGATGGGAGTCTTGTCGATCCACACGCGCGCGCCGAGTTTGCTGCCCTCGCAGATGTGCGCCAGATCGCCCGCAAAGCCGTCACTGATATCGATCATCGAATGGACGTCGAAGTTCTCGGCCAGATAGAGGCCGTGCTCGACGCGAGGCTCGGGCGCAAGGTGGGCCTCGATAAGCTCGCTGCGGCGCTCGGTGTCGGGCTCGGACCGCCTGTCCTCGAGCAGGTCCAGCCCGGCCGCCGAGTTGCCGAGATACCCCGTGACCGCAAGCGCGTCGCCGGGCTTCGCCCCCGACCGGAGCACGAACTTGCCGCTCGGGCATTCCCCTATCATCGAAACGTCGATGACCAACTTGTCTGGTGAACGAACGGTGTCGCCGCCCACAAGCGCGACGCCGTGCTCGCGACACATGGAGCGAATGCCGATGTAAAGGTCCTGCGCGAACTCCTCGGGCGTGCTCTCGGGAAGCCCGATCGAGATGAGAGCGAAAAGCGGTCTGCCGCCCATGGCGGCGATATCGCTCAGGCTGCAGGCTATCACCTTGCATCCGATGAGAAAGGGAGACGCCGTCCTTCGCGAGAAATGGACGTCCTCGATGAGCATGTCGCATGTGGCCAGCAGGTAGCGTTTCTTGCCGATCTCGTAGACGGCGCAATCGTCGCCCACGCCGACGATCGTCCTCGCGTCGGGGGAAAGGTCTTCGGTCAGCAGCCTGATCAGATCGAACTCGCTTATGTCGCCGACCTGCGCCATGCCCTACCTTCTTTCCCATGTGCCGTCGGGCATCTCCAGCGGCGTGCCCGCCCACGCCTTTCGGTGAATCTGTTCGGCGAAAATCTCGCGAACGCGGCCCATGGCGGAGTCGCCGAGGCCGTTTGCGTCGACAAGGCCCTCATAGATGGCGCGCCGGTCACGGTTCTCGGTCAGGACGACATAGCTCGCGCGGCTTTTGAAGTTGCGGTCCTTGGTGCACCAGTCGCTTCCCAGGTAATGCAGGAGCGCTCGACGGCTCTCTCCGACGCAGCCGCTGCGCTGGAACTCCTCGACTGCCGGTCTCCGCAGAATCCTTCCACGAACGGCCGTCAGCACGATCTCATTGTCCATGTTCAGGTCCGCGAGGGCGGGCGCCTTTTGCCGAATCTCTTCAAAACCGATCATGGCGCTCATGGGGTCGCTGTCGGCGGATTTCCCAGCGCTCTCGTAGTCGGACAGCGCGGGCCTGCCGAGATCCGTGTTCAGCACGAGTTCCTCGATCTGAGCGGCGAGCCGTGAGATTTCCTCTTCGGGAATCGGCGTCCGCTCACGAAAGGACATCCCTCCCGCGCAGGAACACAAGAGTAAAAGCAATAGCGGCAGGCCCGCAAGTTTCGGTATCCTGATAGGCATTGGGATATCCCTTTCCGCTCGCTTCCCGGCGCCGTCGGCGCGGCCCGGCGCAAGGGGCCGGCGCCTGCTTGACAGGAGGGGTCTCCTGGTGACACATTTAAGTAGGAGGCCCCAAACGGCCGATCTCCCGGACCTCGGTTACCCCGAGGGGGGGAAAGTTGATCCCCTTACACATCAAAGGGGGTGAGATCGATGAGGATGCTGCTCGATGCAATCGATTTTCAGACAGTGTTTTCTCTCGTGATGCTGGCGGTGTATATTGGCGTTTTAGGAGCCATCATTCTCTAACAGCATGGGAGCAGACCCAAGACAACGTTCGAGTGACCGGGCCGCCTCGCGGCCCGGTTTTTGTGCGGGCCATGTGCGGGCCAATTATATCACCTGTCAAGAGTGAATTCAACCATTCGTCATTTGCGCAATCCCAGGAGATGTGCTTCCCCCGGGACCCGATGTGCTTCCCCCGGGACCCGCAGTGGACCCGCAGCCGAGCGTGGCTCCCGGACCGCGTGTCATAGATATTTGGCGCGTGTCGTTTCTTTCACAGCAAAGAATTACGCCTGCCGATTTTCTCAATTGAAGACGCCCTGCTCCGCCCGAGATGATCAGGGAGGATACCCCGCACCGGCGGCATCCGCCTATCTCTTATATCCACGATTTGGACTCGCGTTGTTTCGGCATGCGGCGCTGTGATAGAATGGTTGCGGTTCGCCGCGGATCGAGCGCGGCGCGGCGGCGATTCTGAAGCAGATTCGGGAAGAGGGAAAATGGCAAAGAGAAAAGACGTCGTGATCGTCGGAGCGGGGCCGGCGGGGATGTTTGCGGCGCGCGAGCTGTCGCGGAACGGGCGAAAGGCGCTGGTCGTCGACTGCGGCAGGGACACCTCTGAGCGCCGCTGCAAGATGGAGTACGCCGGTGTGTGCCGCGAGTGCGACCCGTGCAATATCCTCTGCGGAATCGGCGGGGCGGGCGTCTTTTCTGACGGCACGCTCAACCTGCGGCCCGACGTCGGCGGCAACCTCCGCGATTATACGCGATCCGACGAACAGGCCTGGGCGCTGGTAGACGAGGTGGACGGGACGTTTCTCGAGTACGGCGTGCGCGACGAGTTGGCCGGGGCGTCCGAGGCTGACATTGAACGTCTCAAGAGACGCGCGGCCTCGGTCGGCGTCGCCTTTATCGATATCAAGCAGCGCCACATCGGCTCAGACTTCACACCCAAAGTCATCGCCGATTTCAAAAAGGGTCTGGATGAGGCCGGCGTGGAATTCTTGCTCGAGACGAGGGTGAGCGACATCTGGAAGGGCAAGGACGGCTGCCGCGGGGTCGTGCTCGACGACGGCCGGCGCATCGGAGCGCATACGGTCCTGCTGGCGCCGGGCCGCGTGGGCGGCGGATGGATAAGCGATCTGGTCGAGCGGAACGGGATAAAGGCAGCCTTTGCGCCGATCGACATCGGGGTCAGGATCGAGGCGCCGAGCATTGTCATGGACCCCGTGACCGAGATCAACCGCGACCCCAAGTTTCACGTGCGCACCTCACTGTACGACGACTTCGTTCGCACCTTCTGCACCAACAGTCGCGGCTTCGTCGTCAAGGAGCGCTACGACGGCATCGTGGGCGTCAACGGGCATTCTTTTCGGTACAAGCATTCGTCCAACACCAACTTCGCGCTGCTCGTGACGATCGGTCTGACCGAGCCTCTCGAGAACACGACAGTGTATGGCGAATGCATCGGCAGGCTGGCCTACACGCTCGGCGGCGGCAAGCCGATAGTGCAGCGCATGGGCGACCTGCGGCGCGGCAGGCGCTCGACTTCGCACCGCATCGCCCGCAACGCGGTTAAAAACACGTTGAAAGACGTGACGCCCGGCGACATCTCCATGGCGCTGCCTCAGAGGATAGTCGCCAACATCGTGGAAAGCCTCGAAACGCTGAACAAGCTGATACCGGGCATAGCCGCCGATTCCACGCTGCTTTATGCGCCTGAAATCAAATTTTATGCGATGAAAATTCGGGTAAACGCGAGGCTGGAAACCAACATCCCGGGCCTTTTCGCCGCGGGCGACGGCGCGGGCCTGTCGCGAGACATCATAAATGCCGCGGCCACCGGCATCCTGGCTGGAAGAGGTATCGCGTCAAGGCTGAGGGCAAAATAAAAAAGCAAGCCCGCAAAGGCTTGCCGGATATGATTCTTCTGTTCTACCCCCTGCATTGGGGGGTCAGGCCGCCGACTTCTGCGACTCTTGGGCGACTCTCGCTTAAGCGACGCTCCACAGGAGCGTAGCGTCTTCCCCTAAAACCAGCCGCCTGCCCGCATCTTTAAGCGCCGGCGGTTCAACACGCGTTACGCGGCTCCCTGGGTCTCCCCGAAAACGGGCGCCGGCATGTCGGCTGCCATGATGAGTTGGGCGACGAGCATCCTGACCGCCATGGCGACGGCGTCGGCCCGCTCGAGGCCGATCGTTTTCATGATTTCATTCACAAATTCGTTCGAGCGACCGCCCATCAGCGGCCAGAGCCCCGTTGTCCCTTCCATCTTCTTCTCCCCGATATTGCCCTGAATTTATTAATTCGAAATGCAATTGCGACCCGTAGAAGGCAACACTCGTGCCAAAACCTCAGGGATAATAGGAGAGGCGTTAAATCTCTGAAAATCATGGGCTTGCGAGATGCTGTCGCCGGAGAACGTGATATCTTGCCGCACGAATATGTGCGGCAGCGTCCTTTTTGTGGATGTTGCACGAGGCGCGCCGGAATGGGCGCGTCGAGCCGCGTGGGCGCCGGGCTGGTTGGGCCCGGATGTGAATCCGCAGGGTCGGTGGAAAGATTTGTCAACCACCCGCCCTACATGATAGTATCGTGTCAACCGTATATTATTGTTTTCAGCGAGCCGAGAAGCGGTTAGCTGCAAG
>CBDUSG010000364.1:0-4322 GCA_965369575.1 uncultured bacterium
TTGTTTCATGACCGGCCTTACCGATTCAGTCTCAGCAAGAACCTGTCCCGTGCGACTGCCACATAGCCGACGCAAGGATACGGAGTATCCGCTGTCAGCGGCCACTGGCCGCATGTGAGAATTTTCGCCCGCTTCGGTATGTCTCGATAACCTGGATTTGATCCAACCCGACGGGCTCGGTTTCAAGAGGATTTGCCGAGAGTATAGCAAGGTCTGCAAGTTTTCCCACCTCGAGGCTTCCCACCTTGTCGTCCATAAAAAGCTGCCATGCCGCATTTATTGTCACCGTCCGGTCGAGGAATTCTCCGACGTTTCTTATCTCGCCCTTGAATTCATATGTCGCGTTCAGCTCGCGTGTTTCACGCTCGAATTGATACACGGGCCCCGAGCGGCTTATGCGGCGGGCGGGAAGTATCCTGTCGGCGTGGCGGAAGTTTTCGATGCGCTGGTCCTCGTCGAAGAACGTATAGATCGACCACATCTGATTGAAGTTTAATTTGACCACTTTTTTGCTTGACAAACGAACATTCCTGTCATATCATAAAAATATCTAGCAATCAACTTTGTCTTAGCTTTTCGTCGATCAATCCAAGTTCTTGAAAAGGATCAGGGTATCATGAATCCAGTTTCCTTTGCTATTTCGTTCCTAATAGTCATTCTTGCCTTTTCTGGATGCGCTACTGTAGCGACCCCACCTGCTGCGGTCGAAGCGCCGGTCTCTCGCGCCGAACAAATGGAAGCCCAGAAATCTCTGAGAGTCCCAGAGGAAAAAACGCTGAAGCGCAAAATTGGTATTGCCAGGTTCAGTAATGAAACTCGCTATGGGAAAACTTTCCTAAGGGATGGAGATCTTGATCCGTTAGGAAAACAGGCGTCGGATATGCTGGCGAGCCGATTGGTAGAGTCAGGAAAATTCCTAGTATTTGAACGGCCTTATCTGACAAAGGTTGAACGTGAACAAGAAATACTCAACAGATCCAACATCATAGGTCTCGATACAATCATTCTAGGATCAATAACGGAGTTTGGCCGGTTTACGGCCGGACAAAAAGGCTTTCTCAGTGCCACCAAGAAGCAGGTTGCCCGCGCAAAGGTGGAAATACGATTGGTGGATGCTTATACAGGCCATATATTCTTTTCAGCGGCCGGTTCAGGCGAAGCCACTACAGAGTCGGGCGAGGTTGCCGGTTTCGGAAGCAAAGCAGATTATGATGCCACCCTAAACGATAGAGCGATTGGTGTTGCTATTTCAGATGTTCTTGATGAACTAATTTCCAAGCTCGATGAAAGGCTGTGGCGAACCGACATTCTAAAAATTCAGGGGAACAAAGTATTTATTAGTGGCGGCAAATACCAGGGAATCAATGTTGGTGATGTGCTGGCTGTCATGCGCGAAGGGGAGAAGGTCAGAAGTCAACAAACCGGCTTTGAGATCACTCTTCCTTCAACTGAAATTGGCGCTATCAGGATAGTCAGCCTTTTTGGCGACACCGAAGCCAACGAAGGATCTGTGGCCGAAGTCATATCCGGCTCACTGCCAGAGAGCAAGCCCGAGGGGTTGTTTGTAGCCGAGAAAAAGGAATAGATTTTATGAGATTACTGCTTGTTAGCCTTGCCGTGGTTATCACTCTTGTTAATTGTGCTTATCCTACTACCGGGCTCAGAGTTCCCGATGAACGGCCAAGCATAGCAATCAAAGGCGCCCCAGATGATGCTATTCTTCATGTTGATGGGTTGAATATGGGAGCTGCAAGCAACTTTGATGGGGTTTCCCAAGTTCTTTTGCTCGAGCCCGGTACTCACAAGGTCGAGATCAGGAGCCAAGGCAAAACATTACTATCAGAGAAGATCTTTTTGGGTGGAGGGGAAGTCAGGACACTTGTCGTCACCAGCGGAGGCAGTACACAATGAAAAAATGGCCGCTTCTCTTTTTTGCCATTCTCTTGATCCCTCTTGCGGGTTGCGCCACAGAACAATACAAATGGGGAAACTACGAAACTGCTCTTTACCAACACTACAAAAACCCTGGTGATCTCGATGGCCTTGCTGAAGAACTTGCCGACGTGATTGAAAAGGGTGAACCTGAAGATAGGGTTCCTCCCGGCGTCTATGCGGAATACGGCTATGTTCTCTATGTTCAGGAGAATGACGAGGAAGCCATTTTCTATTTTGAAAAGGAAAAAAACAAATGGCCTGAATCAAAGCACCTGATGGACATCATGATCGAAACTGTCACCGCAAATCAGGAAACAGATCTGAATGCGAAAACAGGGAACCAACATATAGCGGGAGAGCAAGAATGATCCGGAAAACCCAAATGGTTTTGGTAGGGATGGTTGTAGTTCTGATGGCAGGGTGTGCGAGCACGCCGAAAAAAGACTATACGGTGTTTCGGGAAGCAGATCCCAAGGCGCTTTTGATTGTGCCGGTTGTCAACCGTAGCATCGATGTCGATGCACCGGACTATTTTCTCTCGACTATTAGCCGTCCCGTTGCCGAACGGGGCTATTATGTATTCCCCGTGAACCTAGTCAAACGCCTAATGGAGGACGACGGTCTTTCCGATGCAGATATGGTGCACGCGGCCGATCCCACAAGGCTTGCTGAAATATTTCATGCCGACGCCATTCTTTATATCATAATAGAGAGATGGGATGCTCGGTATATGATTCTATCCACATCAGTCACGGTTGAGTTTACCTATTTCCTCAAAGACGGCGATACGGGCGAGGAAATCTGGCGCAACCACCAAATTATGGTATATCAGCCTCAAGGAGGTTCCTCAGGGAACCTCCTGGCGGATTTGATTGCCGACGCAATAATAGCTGCAGCAACAAAGGCAAATCCTCAATACGTTCCTCTCGCACAACAAGCGAATGCCCTAGCTGTATGTACACCTCATTGCGGCTTACCCGCAGGGCCATACAATGAAGAGTACTTGAACGATATGGACCAATTCTAGAAACGTACAAATCTGCGTGGTCAGAGACACGCCTCCAACTGTTGCTAATCCCGGCCGCGGTGGCTTGACATTCCCCTGTTTATTATCATAACATTTCATTGCTTTCTTGTTCCTGCCAACAAAGAAAAAACGCGTAAGCCGCGAGCCCCAGGCATAAGAGAAGCGTTACAGCAATTATGGGCCGCTTTTTTCTGCGCGGGCCTTTGGTCGGAATCTCTTCATTCATCGACTATTCTTCTCTTCTTGCGTTTGCATAGTCCGATTCTGCGGCGCGAAGAAGGGCATGCAATATATCCACCCGCACACGCCGCCGCATTAATAATCCTCGGGGAACGGCGGGCACTGGATCGAGGAGCACGGGTACACGGCCACTTTGGCGCCGTCGCCGTGGTCCTTCTCGAGCGCCGAGACAACGCTCTCCCACGTCGTGAAGACGTGAGCCTTTTCCATCGGCGCGAAATATTCGGTGTCCATCTTCATGTGGTACGGATTGAGTATCAATGTCCGGTCGAAGGCCGACTCCGGCAGCTTGCGCGCCATCGCAAATTGCTCGCCGCCGTAGTCGCTCCCGAAGCGTGCGTTGCCGAAGTGGTGAAGCTGTCCGTCGACGCTGTGGCACACCATCACGGCGTCGCCGCCCTCGCGCGTCGAGAGATAGCACGGCCACAGGCCCTTGCCCGCCTCGTCCTCGATCGGGAACGTGTTCGACACCGTGATGTCGGCGCCGAGGAACGGCTGCGTGCCGTAGACCTTCTTTCCGAATTTGACGCCCTCATAGAACGACTCGAGGCCGTCGCCCGCGTATATCCTGACCGTGTCGCGGTTTTCATTGACGATGACGTCGACCTTGAAATCGAGCCCGACTTTTTGCGCGACCTCGTGCCCATCCTCGCGCAGCGCGTTGCCGTAGACTTTTCCGAATGCGAATTCGGACATCGAGCCGTCGGGATTGCGAGGCACGACCCGCATGTGGTTATAGTTGATCGTCTCCATGCCCATGACGCCCGGCAGCACGATCTTGAGGCCGCCGCTGAAGCCGGCGTCCACGTGAGGGATTATGCAGCCGATCCCGATCCGCAGGTCGCACGAGGTGTACTCGCGGTTCACCAGGATCGGCGTCCCCTTGCTCGACTTGCCCATGTCGACCAGGTGCGCCCAGGCGTTGTGGTTATAGACCGGATAATTCACGACGACGTCTTCGCCGAGTTTCCGGGCGAATTCGTTGCGCGTCATCGCGCGGTGAGTGCCCAGGGCCGATATGAACCGAATCTGCTCGGGCTTGATGCCGGCCGCGAACAGCGAGTCCAGGACGGGCGGGACAATATACGCCGCGCGGGTCGGGCGCGAGAAGTCGTCGAAC
>CBDUSG010000365.1:0-4321 GCA_965369575.1 uncultured bacterium
AATTTTCGCCCGGGCGGGGGCCGCAAAACCGCAGCCTTTTAGCTCGCAGCGCTCCATGACCTTGTGGTCGTACCATGCGCTCACCTCGCAGGTGAAAAGTTTCGGATTCCCGCGTTAAAAGGACTATACCCGATTCCCCGACGCTTGTGAGGTGTCTTTTTATCCGCTCCCAACCCTGGTGTCGTATTGACAGCCGCCTGTCCGGAGATTATACTTGAGTGGCTGGCCTGTGGGATATCTTAATTTATCAGGGGGTGGCGTCGGATGATCCGCAAACTCATCATTGTTGCAGTCCTGGCGGCGATAGCTTACTACGTTTTCAAGGGACTCGACTCTTCGGATTTCTTTGGAACACGCGGTAAGCAGCGCAAAACGCTCGAGGACGTCGAAAAAAATCTGTGGAATTAACACGAGCGACCGACCAGGTTGAGACCGCCCCGGTATCGCCCCCATCCGAGAACCGACGGCGGCATCCGGCGCACTTGAATCCGCGGTAAACCGGGCGAGACCCGAAGTAACGCGAGCGACCTCGTCCACATATTGCGCAAGTGTAAATCCAAACTGAGAATCAGGGCGACCCAATCTCGTAGACGGGGAAGACGTGCGGGAAAGCGAGTGCGACATCCGATGTTGAACAGCGAGACCGGCTACCAGCGGCTTTTCTTTGTCGCCGCCCTGTACAACCTCGTGCTCGGTTTCGTTTTCCTGGTTCTCTTTTCTCGCCTCATGGCTCTTTTCGGCATGCCCACACCGCCGCGTGAGCTTGCCGTGTTTCACCAGATGGGGATTCTGCTCGCGATGGTCTTCGGGCTCGGCTATTACATGGTAAGTCGTGATCTCCACGCCCACAAGGGTGTCGTGCTCCTCGGTATAATCGGGAAAATCATCGTCTTTTTCCTGTTTTCTTATCATCTGCTCTTTTCAGGACTACATTTCATGGTTTTTCTGATCGGAGCCGGCGACCTGGCGTTCGCTCTCTTATTCTGCAAATTCCTGGCGTTCGCCCGGGAAAGCGCACTGGCCGAATCACCGTAGGACGGATAAGCGATGGCGCGCATAATCGTAAAAGAGAGAGGCTTTGAAACCAGTAGCTACTACATCACGGGCGATAAGATAACCTTTGGGCGCTCAAAGAAAAATACCGTTACCCTCAGGAACAAGTTCGTCTCTTCAAAGCACTGTGAGATTTCCCTTCGAAACGGCAGATGCACGATTACAGACCTCAAGAGTACCAACGGGCTGTTCGTGAACGGTCTTAAGATAACCAGCAAGGAACTCGAGGACGGCGACAAGATACTGGCGGGAACGGCCCTGATGATTTTTGTCGCCGACGAGGATGCGATTCATCCGGAAAGATACGTCGCGCTGCTGCGAGATGGTGAGGCCGAAGAACGTGAGCTCGCCGCCGGGCTCCTGGGACAATTCGGCGCCGCCGCCGCTGTCGGACCTCTTGCCGAAGCCTTGAAAAACGACCCCGATTCCGGCGTGAAAGCCGCGGCCGCCGGTGCCCTTGGGTTGGTGGGTGACTCCAGGGCGCTCGAAGCACTGCTCGCTTTTTTCGATACACCCGATTCCAGCGTGCGCAATTCCGTAGTCCAGGCGATTGTCCGGCTCGCCGACTCGAGGGCGGTCGATGGATTGACCGCCTACCTGAAGCATGTTGACAAGAGGGTGCGGGTCCTGGCCGCTCATACGCTCGGGCAGATTCACAGCCGGGAGGCTACCGAACAGCTCATCAAGGCGCTCGATGACGACGCCTTCGCCGTGCGCGAGGCGGTCGTCAAGGCTCTGGGCGACATAGCTGACCCCGGAGCGGCTGAAGCGCTTGTTCGCGCCGCCAACGAACCGCAGCGGTTCCCGCTCGTGTGGGTCATAGAATCGCTGGGAAAAACCAGGAGCCCCGAATCGGTCCGGATCATCCTGAAGGCGATACGCAGCAACGACGCCGAGGTGCGGGAGGCCGCCGCCGATGCGCTGGGCAGGCTCCGCACGAAGGAGGCCGCGCCGGCCCTGCTGAAAACGCTGGACGACGCCGATCCGATCGTTCGCAGGGCGGCCGCGGGGGCACTGGAGAAGCTGCGCCTCCACCTCAAATTGTCTCGGGCGCTAGCCGATTCTTCGGGCTCGGCGAGAAAGACCGTGGAAATCTCCGCCATCGGGGATCGTGAAGGCGAACCGTCAGGCGGAGCCCCTAAATTCGGCGATGACCGTTCCCGATGGGAACGGTGGTGGGCCGAACAAGCGGAAGACTAACCAAAATGGATCAGCTATACATTCCGTCGAAACTAGCCTACGTAAAAGGAGAAAGGCCCGACGTGGAATGCATCTTCTGTGCCGTCGGCTCGCGAGACAAGAAGGTCGAAAAGCTGGAGGTCTGCAGAACCAAACGCTGGGTGGCATCCGTCAATCTCCACCCGTACAACGTCGGGCACATGCTGCTGTTTCCGATCAGGCACGCAGTGGACGTGCGCGAGCTGACCAAGGCGGAGTCGGCCGAACTCCACTCGTTCCAGTCGCTGAGCCTCGACGTGCTCGACGCCGCATACTCCCCCCAGGGCTATAATATCGGGTTTAATATCGGCCGACCCGCGGGGGCGAGCATCGAGCATCTGCATCTGCACATAGTCCCTCGATACCGAAACGAGGCCGGCTTCCTGGACATACTTTCCGGCACGCGCACGATCGTCGAGGACCCGAGGCGGTCGGTCGAAAAGCTCAAGAAGATGTTCAGGAAGCTATCGGCAAAACCCGCAGGCAAAAAAAAACGGCCAAAGGCGACAGCCTGACCTTCGGGCGAGACATCGCTGCCGTTTCAACAGACCATCCCCGAACGCTGATCAGGATTATTTTAGCACCTTGACTTGAGGAGAACCACCATGGCGGAATATCGTTTTCCGGAAGGCTTCAGTTGGGGATGCGCGACGGCGTCGTACCAGATCGAGGGCTCACCGCTGGCCGACGGCGCCGGCGAGAGCATCTGGCATCGCTTTGCGCACACGCCCGACAGCATAATGAACGGCGATACGGGCGACACGGCGTGCGATCATTATCGACTATACAAAGAGGACGTGGCCCTTATGACAGGGCTGGGACTGAACAGCTATCGTTTCTCGGTGGCATAGCCGCGCATATTGCCCGAAGGCAGAGGAAAAATCAACCAATCCGGGCTGGACTACTACTCGGCGCTCGTCGACGAATTGCTTGCGGCCGGCATCAAGCCGTGCCTGACGCTGTACCACTGGGACCTCCCGCAGGCGATAGAGGACGTCGGCGGTTGGCGGAATCCCGATACGGCGCTCTGGTTCCGTGAGTACGCCGCGCTCCTGTTCGACAAGCTCGGCGACCGCGTGAGGTTCTGGATAACCCTCAACGAGCCGTGGGTCATCGCCTTCATCGGCCACTGCCTCGGGGTTCACGCGCCGGGCATCAACGACGTCGATCAGATGTTGATCGTCGGGCATACCCTGCTGAAGGCCCACGGGCATGCCGTCTCCGCGTTTCGCGAAGGCGGCCGCGAGGGTGAGATCGGCATAACGCTGGACGTGCAGGCCGCGACACCCGCGAGCGATTCCGAAGAGGACAAGGCCGCGGCCGAGCGCTACGCAGCGTTCAAGGACCGGTGGTTTTTGGACCCGATTTTCTTCGGCAAATATCCGCAGGAGATGTGCGACGCGTTTGCCGCAATGCCGCCGATGGAGCCCGAAGACAAGAAACTGATACACCAACCGGTGGACTTCATCGGAGTCAACAACTACACGCGCGCCGTATGGCAGCACGACGATCTCTGTTTTCTGCAGGCGCAGCAGGTGTTCCCGGACGGTAAATACACTGAAATGGAGTGGGACGTGTACCCCGACGGCATCCGCAACGTGCTCTTGTGGATGGACAAAACCTACAACAGGCCGACGTTATACATAACGGAAAACGGCGCCGCCTTTAAGGACTCGGTCGGACCGGACGGCGCCGTCAACGACGGCGAGCGTCTCGATTACGTGCGCGAATATCTCAAAGCCTGTCATCAGGCCATCGCCGAGGGCGTCGACCTGCGCGGCTATTTCCTCTGGACGTTGATGGACAACTTCGAGTGGGGATTCGGATTCAGCAAGCGGTTCGGAATCGTTCGCGTCGATTTCGACACGCAAAAGCGCACGATAAAGAAGAGCGGCCATTGGTACTCAGCCGTGGCCAAGGCCAACGGCTTTTGAGATTAGTGTCGTAGCGGCCGGGACGAACGAGAGGGAAAAGACTGGAACCCTCCGCGTGCTGCGACTTATTCCCGGCCGCGCGTGCGCCTCGCCGGCGGCCAGTGGCCGCTGACAGC
>CBDUSG010000366.1:0-4314 GCA_965369575.1 uncultured bacterium
GGGTCAGACCCCAATAAGTTCACTTAAGCCTGCTTAGAAATAGGGGTCTGTTCCTAATTTATCCAGGATTTTCTTTGTGCCTTAGTGTTCCCCGATAGGGATCGGGCACGGCACGCCGTGACTCTATGCCGGAATGAAGCACTTCACCTTCTTTATCCGAGAAGGCGGGAATCCATTGATCTACTTGAATCGTACGGATACACCCGAGCAGTAGATTCCCCGGTCAAGTCGGGGAATGACAGGGTTTGGTATGGCTGTCAGGAGGGATACGAAGTATCCCCTGTCAGTGGCGACTCGCCGTCCCGCTCCTCTTCTGTCATTCCCGCGAAGGCGGGAATCCAGTTCTTTGGCGCTTAAAACGTTTCGGCAAGAGCCCGTTGCGACTTGACACATCCCCCGTGCTATGGTATCATTTAGATGCAGCGTCGAATTACCGAACGAGTGTCGAAGCGAGTGGCGAGTGGCGAAACTGGATACGGGCATAAATAGGGCATAAATGGGGCACAACCGGGGCATAAATGACCAGCGTTAAATATACGCGCCGAGAGAGCGAGCGGCTCAAAAGGGTCGAGCTGATCCTCGATGCCGCCGAACGCCTCTTTCTCGATAACGGATTCACCGTCACCACAATGAACGAGATCGCCGAGGCCGCCGAGTTCGGCAGGGCGACGCTGTATCACTATTTCCCGAGCAAGGAGGCGATGTATGTCGCCATCCTCGATCGCGCGATGGACGCCTTCGTAGCCGAAACGCGAGAGGAGGTTGCAAAAGTCGGCACTGCTGCGGGAAAAATCAAAAAGCTCAAGGATTTGCTGCTGGCCTTTGCGCAGGATCGCAAAAACATCTTCCATTTGTACTTCATTACCAGGTTCGAAGTTCTCCCGAATCTTGATGCCTCGCTCGCGGAGCGACTCAAGTCGAAGCTTAGAGAGTTAGATAAGGTGTTTTATGAGATCTATAAGGAGGGCGCAGAGAATGGCGAATTCCAATCCGGCGATCCGGCCACATTAGGGGATATCTTCTTCGCTCAAATCATCGGTTTAATGCTTTTCAACAGCACAGAGATACTGGAGCCGGATTTGACCGCGATGGTAAACAAAGCCACATCATTTTTTCTGGAAAACATAAAAAGTAGTCATCAATAGGCTGGGGCAACAGCAAGAACAAAGGGGGGGCAAAAATGAGCCGCATGCCTATTTGTGAGTTCCCGCCGGGCGCGACCGAGCTGCCGGATCACGATCCGGTCTTTCAGCTTGTGTGCGATACTTCTCGCGCGGAAAAAATGGAAAAGCTTCTGCCGGCACAGATGGAAGTCGAGCTGACGACCAAATGCGCCGCATCGTGCCGATTTTGCCATGCATCCTCGACGTCGGCTCGGACAGAGGAGATGACGCTGGAGCAAGTGACCAGTCTGGTTGACCAGGCAGCCGATATCGGAGTCGGCACGATGACCTGGATAGGCGGCGACCCGCACACCTATTCTCACATTCGCGAGCTGTTCGAGCACGCCACCAATCGCGGTATTGTTATGGCGATGCCCACGAGCGGGCTTTTCTCCAAGCGCCATCTCGATCTTTTCAAAGAGTACCAGGACAACTTATTCATCGGAATGCACCTCGACACGATTGATCCCGATACCTACGCGAAGTTGCACAAGAACCCGCGAACCTTGAAGGCCCGCTTGAACGGCTTCAAGCGCCTGCTCGACAGCGGCTACCCTTCGTTCAGGACGCTTGGGATGATGACGATGACGGCGCCGGCGCTTGACCGCATCGAGGAGACGCTGGACTGGTTCTTCGATGAAATGGAGACAAGATTTGTCTGCCTGATGGTGTTCAAAGGCGAGGGTTTCGGCAAGGATCGCGAGGATTTCGAGCCGTCGTTGTCTGCAGTGGAACGCGCGTACAAGTACCGGGCAAGCAAGCTGGGCGATCACTGGCTCAGGCTTGGCGGAAATGAGTCCTCGGTCTACTATTGCAGGACCACTTTCTGTGTCGATGTGAACGGTCACGCTTATCCGTGCATTTCAATGCGCGATTATGGGCGAACCGAGAGCATATGGGAGCATGGGCTGAAAGCTATTGTCGAGAAGAACCGTGACGAGCTGTTCTTCAACTTCACGCCCAAGGGGACATGCGGCGACTGCAAGAATAACGACCTATGCTTTGGCTGCCGCGCCGGCGCTCTTTACTACTCCGGCGATATCAAGGCCGCCGATCCGAAATGCTGGCTCAATCCAGAGGCGACAGAATACTGTAAGAAACAAGGAGGGTGAAAATGAGCCGCATGCCTATATGTGAATTTCCGCCGATCGCGACCGAGCTGCCGGGCGAGGACCCGATCTTTCAGATTCTTTGCGACACATCGCGCGCCGAAAAGGTCGAACAACTGAAACCGGCGCAGATGGAGGTGGAGCTGACGACCAAATGCGCGGCGTCGTGCCGGTTCTGCCACGCGTCCTCGACGGTGGCCCGCACCGAGGAGATGCCGCTGGACGATGCCAAGCGGCTGGTCGACGAAGCGGCCAAGCTCGGGATAAGCGCCATCACGTGGATGGGCGGCGACCCGCACACGTATCCATATATCAGGGAGCTGTTCGAGCATACGACCAACATGGGCATCCGCATGCAAATGCCCACGAGCGGGCTGTACTCGACTCGCCACATCGAGCTTTTCAATGAATTTCAGGACAACCTGTTTCTCGGCATACACGTCGACACGATCGATCCGGACACCTACGCCGGGCTTCACAAGAACCCGCGCACGCTCAAGGCCCGCATGGGCGGTTACAGACGCCTGCTCGACAGCGGGTTCCCGACCTTCAAGGCGTTCGGACTGATTACCATGACCGCGCCGGCGCTCGAACGTATCGAGGAGACGCTCGACTGGTTCTTCGACGAGATGGGAGCGAAGTTTGTCTGCCTGATGGTGTTCAAGGGCGAAGGCTTCGGCAAGGACAACGTCGACTTCGAGCCGTCGCTCTCGGATGTCGAGCGCGCCAACAAATATCGGGCGAGCAAGCTGGGCGATCACTGGCTGCGGCTGGGCGCCAGCGAGGGCTCGATATATTACTGCAGGACGACCTTCTGCGTCGACGTCGCCGGTCACGCCTATCCGTGCCTCGCCATCCGCGATTATTGCAAGACCGAAAGCGTGTTCGAGCACGGGCTGAAATCGGTCGTCGAGAAAAACTGCAACGAGCTGTTCTTCAACTTCACGCCCAAAGGCACGTGCGGCGACTGCAAGAACAACGACCTGTGCTTCGGATGCCGCGCGAGCGCGCTCTACTACTCAGGCGACATCAAGGCCGCCGACCCGAAGTGCTGGCTCAACCCGGAGGCGACCGAGTACTGCAAGAAGTGAATTTCTCCGGGAGCGCGCCCTCGGGGACTGTCCCCTAGCTTCCGTTAAGTGAACTATTTGGGGTCAGACCCCAATAAGTTCACTTAAGCCTGCCCCTGCGCCGGAATGATAACTGTTTTCCACTCGCAATAGTAACTCTATGTGTTGTTATTGATTATTTCCGCGCTCGGCTGTAGAATGTGCTGTGTTCGAAGTCGCCGTCGCCGCGGGCTGCGCATCGGCGGAGAACTGTCGGCGCACAGATCGAAGGGAATCATAATGAGCGAAGAATCCAAATTAATCACAATGCATCCGGCGCCCTGGCCGGTTATCGACGAAGAGACGATCCAATCGGTAGTCCGGGTTATGAAAGAAGAATCGCTCTCGCCCGTGATGCAAGTCGGCATCATCAAGGAGTTCGAGGACAAATTCGCCGAGTATCAGGGGCGCAAGTTTGCCTTCGCGGTCAACAGCGGTACTGCGTCGCTCGATGTCGCGCTTCACGTCAGCGGCGTCGGGCCGGGCGACGAGGTCATCGTCTCGCCATACACGTGGGGCGCGACCGTCGGCTGCATCCTGCACAACAACGCGATTCCCGTCTTTGCCGACATCGATCCGCTGACGTTCAATTTTCGCCCCGACGAGATCGAGAAGAATATCACCGAGCGCACAAAGGCCATAATGGCCGTGCACATCTACGGCCATCCGTGCGACATGGATCCTATTCTCGAGATCGCCCGGAAACACGACATCAAGGTGGTCGAAGACTGTTCGCAGGCGCACGGCGCCACCTACAAGGGAAGGAAGGTCGGCAGTCTCGGAGACATCGGATGCTTCAGCATCCAGGCGAGCAAGAACCTGATGGGCGGCGAGGGCGGAATCATGGTGTTCGACGATGAGGCGTTCTTTGACGAGGTCATCAGTTGGGCATCGCATCCGTCGCGCCAGTTCCAGGAACTGCAGGACAGTCCG
>CBDUSG010000367.1:0-4312 GCA_965369575.1 uncultured bacterium
TGCAGCCACTTGAAATATGCTCAATATTCCTGCGTGGCTGCGCCTTGCCTTGGACGACTTACAGGACTCTGAGACCGACAATATGCGGTTGGCGCGACACTAACAGCCTGACCGTCGGATTTTTGTTCGATGGACTGACCACCCCCTTATCATCATTTCAGCACCGGTGCTTGAATATTTTAAGGCGAGCGGAGTGCGTTCCGCGCAGGGCGATCTGACTCGGCTCGGATTTTGGCTCAGGCAAACAGGACGGGAGGCCAAAAAAATGCCATATCCATTCAAGAATTTAATTTTCGAGGGCGGCGGCGTTAAAGGCATCGCCTATGTGGGAGCTCTCAGGGAACTTAAGAAGAGGGGAATCCTTGGCAAAATCAAACGGGTCGGCGGGACGTCAGCCGGAGCGATCAATGCCGTTCTGCTTGCGGTCAATTACACGCCCGCTGATATGCAGAGAATTCTGGCAGACCTGAATTTCAAGAGTTTCATGGACAGTGACTGGGGGGTTATTCGCGATACCCAGCGGGTGATCAGGGAATTCGGCTGGTACAAGGGCGATTTCTTCCACGAATGGGTGGGCAATCTGATCCGCAAAAAGACGGGGAACCGGCATTCCACATTCAACGATCTGCGCAACCTCGGCTACTTAGACCTGTATCTCATCGGGGCGAATCTGTCCACTGGATACGCCGAGGTTTTCTCTCCCGAACACACGCCAAGAACCCGCGTGGCGGACGCCGTGCGCATTTCCATGTCGATCCCGCTCTTTTTTGCGGCCGTGCGCGACTTTCGGGACGACGTCTATGTCGACGGTGGATTGTTCAACAACTACCCGGTCAAACTGTTCGACCGCGAAAAATACATCGATGACGCCGATATGGCCGGCAACGCGCGCAAAACGAAGTATTACAACGCCGAAAACAAGCGGAAACCGCCCAAGAGCAGCCGCTATGTCTACAACAAAGAAACGCTCGGGTTCCGGCTGGATACCAAACAGGAAATCGCCATTTTCCGCGACGGAGCACAGCCGCCCCAGAAAAAGATTGAAGACTTCTTCGACTACAGCCTGGCCATCTTCGGGGCCGTCATGAACGTGCAGAACAGCCAGCACCTCCACAGCGACGACTGGCATCGCACCATTTACATCGACACGCTCGACGTCGACACAACGGACTTCGACCTGTCGGATGCGAAGAAAAAAAAGCTGGTCAGGGAAGGCGTAAAGGGCGTCACGAAATACTTCAAATGGTACGACAAGCCGCCCGCCGGCGAGACACCGGCGAATAAGTGACCGGGAGAACGCTGATTGCCGAAGCAAGAAGGAATTACCTCCAGCGGCCCGACAGATTGAGTCGTTCAATCCTGACATGCCGAGTTCTCAAGGGGAGAATTTGAAAGCACAGCCGGCCGCATGCGCCAGAGGGAAAAACGGTGACCGATCAGGCATCCAACATATTCAAGCGGCACATGTTATCCCGCCATTAGGCTTCTGTTAGGGGTGAGTACATGCCAGCCGACAAATTTTTCTGAAAGGTTTTTTCCTCTTGCCTCTTGACAGGGGCCATTTTTGGTGCTATAATATAACTGACTGAGTCAGTTAAATACGAATGGGCGAGCGCTCTGCAGGCTTCACAAATTGCGAATGCCGCGAGCGCCGTCCGGCATGTCACCCGAGCCCGGGTCGGCATCGTGGTCGAAATCCCGCGATCTCATGAGTGTCACGACACCAGTTAAAGCCAGCCGGACGAACAGAATGCATAAGCCATAGCAAGCAAGGGAGGCACCGATGTCACCCAGAGTGATGCCCGAAAACCGCATTCCCGATATTATCAGGGCCGCCGCGTCCGTCTTCGGCCGGAAAGGGTACAGGCTGGCGCAGATGGAGGAGATCGCCAGGATGGCCGACGTTTCGAAGGCGACGCTCTATTACTATTTCGAGAGCAAGATACATCTGTTCTACTACGTTCTCGAAAACGGAGTTCCCGCCGAGGGCGAATCCGTACCGCCTCCGGAGGCCACATCGCCGAAAAATGAGTCGGAGCTGCTTAAACTCATCGAGTTAAAGCTGAAGGAGCGCAGTCGGTTGTCATATCTGGAAGGATTGCTCGATAACGAGCCCGAAAAAGTGGATATGGCCGCCGAAATCGAGGGGATACTGAGGGAATTGTGGGAGCTGTTCGAGCAAAACCGCGTACAGATCGTCGTCCTGGAGAAATCGGCGTTGGAATTTCCGGAACTGGCGCAGGTATACGACAAGTACGCGCGCAGCCGGGTGCTGCACCAGCTGGAGCGATACCTTGAGAGCCGCATCCGTCTCGGCGCCGTCCGGCCGTTGAATTCGCCCCTGACCATCGCGCGCCTCATAATCGAATCCATGGCATGGTTCGGATTCAAGCAATTGGGGGACTACTTTTCTCCGGTCCGGTACCCTAAATCCGAAGCGCTGCCTGAGCTGATCTCGATGTTCCTGAATGGTTTAAGCAGAGACGGCCGCGAGTGACCGCGCAGATTGCACCGCCGCGAGAGCACGGAGGGGAAACATGGATAAACCGGCCGGCAGGCCGCAAAGGCGTTATGACATAGATTGGGTGCGAGTGCTCGCCATGGTTATGGTGTTCTTTTTCCATTGCGCCCGTTTTTTTGACGAAGAAGGCTGGCACGCGAAGAACTTCGAGGTGAGCCGGGGCATGACGATCTTTGTCGAGGTCGTCCATCAATGGCTCATGCCGCTGTTCTTCGTGCTCTCCGGGATAAGCTCTTACTATGCGCTGAGCTACATCAGCGGCAAGAAGTCTCTTGGCGCGCGGGTCAAGCGGCTGGTCGTGCCTCTGGGCATATGCTCGCTCACGCACGTATCGCTGCAGGTGTACCTCGAGCAAACGACGCAGGGCGGTTTTTCCGGCTCCTTTTTTGCGTTTTATCCGCATTATTTTGACGGATTCTACGGGTTTGGCGGCAATTTCGCATGGATGGGACTTCACCTGTGGTATCTCGAAATGCTCTTCATTTTCTCGCTTGTCACATTGCCTCTCTTCTTGTGGATGCGCTCGGAAAGGGCGGAAAACCCGATCTCGCGGGCCGCCGATTTCATGAAAAAGCCGGGCGCGCTTTTCCTGCTGGCCGTTCCGCTCGCCGTCATCGAGCTGCTTTCCGATCTGCAACCCGAAGTCATCGGAATACGGGCGTGGGGCGGCTGGGCGCTGTTTCCGCACCTTGCCTTCTTTGTCTCGGGTTATTTTCTAGCATCCCATTCGGAATTCAGGTCGATATTGGAAAAAAACAGAGGCGCCGCACTCGCAATGGGCGTGGCCGCGACAGCAATCGGCTACGTTCTGGTCGAATCCGGATTCTCCACCCGCGGACCCCTCTTTTCGTTCCTGAGGGCCTTCAACTGCTGGTTCTGGATGACCGCGATTCTCGGCTTCGGGAGCAGGCTCCTGGATTTCAACAACCGCGTTCTCAAATACGCGGGCGAGGCCGTGCTGCCCTTCTACATCCTTCATCAGAGCGTGATCATCGTCATCGGCTATTTCATCATCGATTGGAGCGCCGGCGTAATGCCCAAGTATCTCTTCCTGACCTCCACCTCGTTTATCACGATCATGGTTCTGTACGAGCTGTTTGTCAGGCGCATTAATGCGATGCGGTTTCTGTTCGGCCTGAAGTCCCGACGCAGCGCGCCCGCCGATATCCGGCCCGATACCGTCGCCGCCAGAGCGACATGAGAGCGGGCCTGCCCCTCGCGAAAAAATGGACATGGGGACAGCCTTTCCGTGAAAGAATCCGTGAGATGGCGCGGTCACCAATGAGAAGGTCCCGAGCCCTGCCGCTGTCATTATCGCCTGAAATTTTTATGCTCGGGGAACGCCTTTCGAGACGATCTTTAAGGATGTTTTCCCCTTTTTGGCCGGGGTTTGACTTTGGGCATAGGGTTTTGCTATAATCGCACGACCTCTCGACTTCCTCGGAATCGATGGGAGCCTCGAGGCTGTTCGGCAGGGCGCCGACCGCAGGGCCGCCCAAACAATAAAGACCTGAGGACATACCCCGGAAGTCGTTGATAGGAAAGCGGAAACAACCCCGAGAAGCCGCTTCGACTACTTGGTCCGGCGCGTAAACTTTCCCAGGCACAAATCGCAGGTTTCGCTAATGGTGTGTCACCTCGCTATGCGCGCCTGCGAATTGAATAAAGGGCGGAACTTTTGCGTCTAACGTTGTGGATGCACGCAGACACCGCTCGAGTGTCGTGTCAACCGTATGTTGTTGGTTTCAGCGAGCCGAGAAGCGGTTAGCTGCAAGGCGCATGAGCGCAGGA
>CBDUSG010000368.1:0-4304 GCA_965369575.1 uncultured bacterium
ACTTTTTCCCAAACCTTCTCGTCTCGCCAATCTTCCCTTTCTTTGATCGCGTAGAGTATCGGAAGCAATGTCGGATCCTCGAGCGTTCCCTCCCACACTTTGCGCGTGTGCTCGAATTCCTGAAAGCCGATGCTGTCTTTGTCCTCGCCGGCCGTGCTGATGATGAATTGGATCGGCTGGCGCCTGGCGAGGCCGACGCCTTTTGTGAGAACGTCGAAGAGCTTTCGGTTTGGCTGCGCGTGGAGCTCGTCGAAAACCAGCACATGAATGTTCGGGCCGTGTTTTGTCTTGACCTCGGAGGAGAGAACGCGATAGAAACTTCCCGACGCGGCGTGGATGATTCTCTTGACGCTGTCCACCACTCTAAATTGGTCGCTCAGGGTTTCGTCGAATTCTACCATTTGTTTTGCGACCTTGTAGACGATGCCGGCCTGGTCGCGATCGGCGGCGGCTGAATAGACCTCAGCGCCGGGCTCACCGTCGGCTCCGAGTCCTAAGAGGGAGATCCCGGCGGCCATTTCCGATTTGCCGTTTTTCTTTGGAGTCCATACCATGCAAACGCGGTACTGCCGGAATCCATCTTCGCGGACGGTTCCGAACAGAGGCCGCAGGACTTCGTTTTCCTGCCAGGGCTGGAGCGTGAATAATTGCTCGCGCCATTCGCCCTCCGTATGTCTCAGGCACTTGAAAAAGCCGACAGCGTGATCGGCAAGCTCCGTGTCAAAATAAATCTCCTTACATTTTCCGCATCGGCTCAGGGTCTGCGACGCGCGCGCCTGGACACGTTTTCGGCAGACAGGACAAAACCAGGAGTATCCTTTTTTGGTTCGCTTGAATTGATACGGCTGGTATCGGCGGGTTTTATTTTCCATTTCTCAGCTCGAGGCCGTCGTATTCGGCTTGTAAGCCCTCCGGATTTTCCGAGGGTTTATGGTATGCCCCCGCCCGAGAAGTCCTCAGGAGCGCCAGGTGAGAGCCTGGATAGTTGCCGGATTTCATCATTTCAAGTCGAATCGCGCGAATACTGGATTTTCTCATTTGAAATATTTTCCCATTGGATCTTCGGGGCCCGTTTCCGGAGTAACTGAAAGGCGGGAGCGTGAGGACGGGGTCATACCGAATTCGACCAGGTAGGCGCGCATATGTTTCAGCGCGGTATTGGCAACTCCAAGCAAGGGACTCTGTACCAGGCATCCGCCCGGCGTCTTGTAGAGCGGTCCGGTTTTTTTCAATTTGATATGAGCGTCAGCGAATGTTCCCCATGCTTGGCAGTAGGCGGCGAGGGCGGCGCGATCGATTTCCGAAATGAGCCCGAGCGTTTTCAGCTCGGGCACGATGCGTTTCCATTCGGCGCGCGCTTCTGTTGACAGGAACTTCGGACAGCTCGGGATCTTGATTTCCGGCTTGGGCTCGCTGGCGTTGATTGGCCGCTTGCCCGGGTTGCCCTCCAGGAGCCTAATCCCGGAGGGCTTGGGTTTTCTACCTGCTCGTGAGGAAACCATTCTGTCTCAATCAATTTCCCGGCGCGTTATTTCTTGGATGCTTTCTTTTTCGTGGACTTCTTTTTCGTATCTGCTTTCTTTTTCGCGGCCGGTTTCCGTTCCTTGCTCTTCGGTTTTGCTTTCGCCGCTTTTTTGGCCGCCTTCTTTTCCTCTTTTTCCTTGACTTCCTTTCGGACCTGGCCCTCGATCTTTTTCACGTTGACACCGCGGGCCGCGGCCATTTGGGCCAGGGCGTTCTTTTTCGGGTTATGCTGCCAGCGATCCCATACCGATTTTGCGAGGGCCAATTCAACTGTTAGAGTGTCCATGTCCGCGCGACTGCATCCGTCGATGTACTTTTCAAGCGGCGTTCCGTAGTCTATGACGTGATCCCGCTTGACCGGCTCCAGGCCGTGGCGCTTGGCGATGTTCTTGATATTCTCAGCCCACAGCTCTCGCAGGAGAGCTTTCATCTGGATTTTTGCTTCCTTAAGCGCCTGGTCCTTGGAAGATATTTTTTCCCCGAGGATCGCGTCGAGCGTTCTTTCGCGGATCGTGGCTTCGATTCTATCTTTGGCCTGTTGGCGTCTCTGCGCCGCTTTATGGCTGGCGTCGGCGTCGCCGCCGCCGCTCGAGCCGAAATGTTTTTTGCATTTCTTTTCGGCGCAGACGGTGAGAACGGTCCCGAGCGGGGCGCCGTAACTCTTCTCCGCGATAATCCCTTCGCGCGCGTGTTCGCAACGATCGTTCTTTTTCTCAATCGTTCTGTATTCCGGACTCCGCAAAATATCCTTGTCTTTGTCGGCGGCTGTGTGATAGTGCTGTGAGAGGCGGAGCGGAGCTTTTCCCTTTGCCGTTTGATCCTGGATCCACCGCGCGATGTGCGCCTCGATCTTCGCGTTGAAACATTGCGGATCCGTGCAAGTGTCTTTTTTCTCGATGTCGGGAAAGAGCGCGGGCGTGTAGCCGGTTCGCTTCGGACATTCGACACACGAGCCGGCCGCCTTAATCAACTCAGAATCCTTTTTCGAGAACGGCGCCGCGTGGAGGTCATGATGGTATTCCTGCGCAATATGGCCGCCGAGGTTCTCGGCGGAAATTTCCTCCTGGTATTCCTTGCCGGAAAAGAACGACTCGACAACCTCTTTCTGTTCCTCCGGTTGTAGCCGGGCGATTCGGATTGCGTGGCCGACTGTGCATCTTTCGTCCGCGAACGCTTTTTGAGCTTCCGGAATTAACGTCGAGAGTTTGAGTCGTTTCCATATATACGACTCGGACTTGCCAATTTTCTCCGCCACGCCCGCCGCGTCGTAGCCGTGTTTCTTTATGAGCTCGTGGTATCCGGCCGCTTCGTCGAGCGGGTGAACGTCCTCGCGTTGCAGGTTCTCAATCATAATAATTTCCAGGAGCGTTTTATCGTCCATGTCGCGGACGATAACGGGGAGCTGTTTGATTCCTGCGGCCTTCGCCGCGCGTAGCCGGCGACTGCCGGCAGCCAGCTCGTAACCTCCGTTCTTTGGTATTGGCCTGGCCAGGAGCGGCGTCAACACGCCGACGCTCTTGACGCTGGCGGTGAGCTCGTCGAGCTTGGCCTGGTCCACGCCTTTCCGCGTGTTGAATTTGCTTTCCTTGAGCTTTTCGATTGGGATCATCTGATACACGGTTTTCATGTTCCCCTCCTTCGGTTTACTTCACATCCATTATGTCTTTATGGAGATACTCAGTTCTCTCGCCACTATCGAATCGGCGGCGGAGCTCCATGAGCATACCTAGCGCAAAACACGGATTTACTCCAGGCATTCCCATTAGTTGTTTATACGCCTCCTCCATTGACGTGAGGTGCTTCTCTGCGACTTCCCAATCTAACGCCATGTCGTTGTTCAGTGGTTTAACTGCGTCCGTGTTCATCGGACATCCTGGGGCATGCGTCCACCGGCCACAAATGATACGGGGCTCGCAATGCTGGCAAAGATACGGCGGAACGGTGGGTAGCTGCTGTTTGTTCATCGTCGGGCCTCCTCCTGTTTACTGGACGGCGTCCAGTGCGCCTATCTTGGCTTATGACTGGACGACGTCCAGCCCCATTTCCTTTTTCAGGTCCTTTTTGATGAAGTACGCCGCGTCGAGATCATCCAGGAGCTGTTTTGCCCGGCGCCCGTACTCGCTCCAGTCGATGGTCGCGGCGTGCGGGTGACGATTAAGTTTTCCGACTTTGTACAGGCCGATGAACGTATGGGTTTCCCGGATGATCTCTAGGGTCTGCTCCGGATCGATCACCGGCTCGAGCGACGCGACAGTCCGGATCCCGAGAGAGTGGGCGACCTCGAGCAATGCGATTCTCGCGCGCGTCGTGGTGGCGCCGGGTTCCCAATGGGCCGAATCTTCCGCGTTTAGGCATGTGAGAGTAGCGCCCACCGTGTCCTGGTCGGTCAGAATGTCGAAGTCGCGCGTAACGAGCATGCTGGCCTTCGTGAGAATCTCCACCTGGAGGCCGTGCTTGTGCACCAGGTGGATCGCCTGTCGGGTGATCTCATGCTCAGCTTCGAACGGCTGATATGCATCCGTCGTAAACGACAGATGTATCGGCGGGATATCCTCGCCGGCCATTTGTCGGGCGCCGAGGATTTCGCAGTCGGCCTCGAATTTCTTTAGCGCGTCCTTTCTCGGCTCCGGGTTTCTGTGAAAGTCGCCGCGCTCTATTCGGACGATGTCCGGCGCGTAACAGTACAGGCAACCGTGGGAGCATCCCCGATAGAGGTTCGCCGCCAGGCCGCCGAACTCGCGCGCGCGGCCCTTCGGTTCGTAGATAATTTTGAGGGTCTT
>CBDUSG010000369.1:0-4295 GCA_965369575.1 uncultured bacterium
CGCCGTCGTATATCACGTCGAACTTGTCCCCATCGTCGTTTGCGAGGCCGATGCTGGCCGGCGTTGCGACGCCGAGCGGATTGAATTCGATGTACTTGGGACCGAGACCGAGCGACGTAAACTCGCGCCGAATCTCGACGGACGAGAAATGCACTCCCTGTGGCAGCCGCTTGGGAGCGAACATAGGCTCGCTCGGGGCCGTCTCCTCGACGTTTTCGGAGCCGTCGGTGTATTCGAGCAGCTCGAAGTGGGTTCCGATTCGAGCGCCGATGGCCGAGGGCCGCTCTTTGTCCTCATCCAGCTCCCGGACCTCGGTTATCCAGTACTCATCTTTCGATGGATCCATGTAAAGCCGGTAGATTTTGTTCTTCGCTATCGCCTCTCCATACGCGAGCGTGATCGTGCCCGAGAGCAGCCTCGCGGCGCTCTTGAGCCTTCGCTCCGGCAGGAACGGATCGAGGCGTGGCAGCGCTATCGCGGCGATGACGCTGATCATCGCGACGACGATCATAAGCTCGATGAGCGTGAATCCCGCTTTTCTTTTGCCGCTAGCCAATGTTCCAACTTTCTATGTCGGCGTTTTCGTCTTCGCCGCCCGATATCCCGTCGGCGCCGAGCGAGACTATCTCGTAGTCGAAACCGTGCGAGCCGGGCGATTCATATATGTACTCGTTTCCCCATGGGTCGTCCGGAACCTCCAAGCTTTCCAGGTAGCCCCCTCTCGGATAGTTTTCAGGGATTCTGCCGGAGCCGGGCGCACTGATAAGCGCCTCGAGCCCCTGGTCCGTGGACGGATAGAAACCGTGCTTGAGCTTGAACAGCTTCAGGCCCGTCTCGAGCTGTCGTATCTGCACCTTGGCGGTACTGATCCGCCCCTCTCCGGCCGCATCCATTAACCTGGGTACCACGATGGACGCCAAAAGGCCGATGATGACGATGACGACCATCAATTCGATCAGCGTGAATCCGCCTCGTGATTTCCCGATGCAGGCTTTATTCATCTCGGATCGACCTCCTTTATCTGACGATACGGTTCATGTCGAATATCGGCAGCAGCATCGCCAGCACGATGAACCCCACGACCACGGCCATCACGAGGATCATGGCGGGCTCGAGAAGGGATATGATGCCGGCGAGTGTCGTGTCCACCTCGTCGTCGAAAGTCTCGGCCACGCTGATAAGCATGTCCTCGAGCTGGCCGCTGCGTTCTCCGAGCGCTATCATGTGGATGACGACCGGCGGGAAAACGTTGCTGCGTTTGAGCGAGGACGCGAGGTCTTCCCCCTTGCGCACGCTTTCCTGCGCCTCGTCGATCGCGCGCGAGATGATACGGTTATCGACGATGCTCTTCACTATTTCGAGCGAGTCCATCAGGGTGACGCCGCTCTGCGTGAGCGTTCCGAGCGTGCGAGCGAAGCGCGCGACCGCCATCTTGCGATTGAGCTTGCCGAAGACGGGGACCGCAAGCTTGAGCCTGTCCCAGGCCGCCCCGCCGCGCTCGGTCCTCCTGTATTGGCTTATCAGCAGGATCGCCAGCACAAGCAGCGCCGCCATCGCCCACCAGTACGAGCGCAGGAACGCGGAAATATTGATGAGGGCCACTGTCGGCGCGGGCAGCGCGCGGTTCAGCTGAGAAAATATCTTGGTGATCGTCGGGATGATATAAGTCATCAGGAAGAACAGGACACCGAAGCCCACGACGGTCATCAGCATGGGATACATCATCGACGAGGACACGCGGCGCCTGAGCGCGAGCTGTTTGTCCATGAAGTCGGCCAGCCGAAACAGCACGATCTCGAGCGCGCCCGAAGATTCGCCCGCCCTGACCATGTTCACGTACAGCCTCGGGAAATAGCGCTTGTGCTGGTCCAGCGCGGTAGAGAACGCGGCGCCCTCGCTGATTGTTTCTTTTGTCTGGTAGACGATCTTGATGAGGCCCCTGCTCTCGATCTGGTCGAGCACGGCCGCGAGGGCGTCGATGAGCGGCATCCCCGCGCGCAGCAGCACGGCGAGCTGGCGTGTAAAGAGCGCTATGTCGGCGGGCTTGGGCCTGGAGACGAATTCCGAGAAAGTCACATCACGTGCGGGCCTGGACGTCTTCGTCGTCTCGCCGACCTTGACCGGCATCAGGTCCATCTCGCGCAGTTTCTGGCGAGCGGCCTGTGCGGTGTCGGCGTCGAGCACGCCCTTGATGCGCTTGCTGGCCGTGTTGATCGCTATATACTCATATACCGGCATCGTGTGAGCTTTTTCCCTCGCCGCCTCGGGAGCGGCGCCGTCACCCCAAAAAATTGCGGGAGCAGAGACGACCGCCGCTGCCGCCGGTCATGAATCGGCTCCCTTTCCCCGTATCCAAATGGGCGGCGGCACAACTCGACTTGCCGTCCCCCGTACGCCTGATATCGCCAAAGTCCCGGCCGCATCGCTTTGCGCGAATCGGAAGGTGTAAGAACCAAAAATCCGTCAAATGACATCCTCGCGGGTCACCCTCATCACTTCCTCGATGGTGGTGATTCCCTCGATCGCTTTTGCCGCGCCATCGTCCCGGAGAGTAATCATTGTGTTTTTCTTTATGGCTTCACGCTTTATCGTGTTCGAGTCGACGTTGCTCAGGATCAGGCTCTGAATGTTCTCGCGCACGACGAGCAGCTCGAATGCGCCGGTGCGCCCGCGGTAACCTCTGCCGACACAGCTGGCGCAGCCCCCACCGCGCCACAGCCTGTTTTCGTGAAGGCTGCCGCTTTCTATCCCGACGTTTTCGAGCTCGAGCTTGTCGGGAGTGTATGAGACCTTGCAGTCGGGACAGATTGAGCGGACGAGTCGCTGCGCGAGCACCGCCACGACGGACGACGAGACCAGGAACGGCTCGATCCCCATGTTTAAAAGACGCGTTATCGCGCCGGCGGCGTCGTTGGTGTGAAGCGTGCTGAAGACGAGGTGGCCGGTGAGCGAGGCCTGTATCGCCATCTCGGCGGTTTCCATGTCGCGGATCTCGCCGATGAGTATCGTGTCGGGGTCCTGCCGCAGTATCGAGCGCAGGCCGTTTGCGAAAGTGAGGTCGATCTTCGGCTTTACCTGTATCTGGGCGACGCCGGCCATCATGTATTCGATGGGGTCCTCGATCGTGATGATGTTCTTTTCCATCGAATTCAGCCGATTCAGCGCGGCGTACTGAGTCGTCGTCTTGCCGCTGCCGGTGGGGCCGGTCATCAATATGATGCCGTGCGAGCACTCCAGGAGCCGCTCGAACTGCCTGAGATTTTCGGCGTTGAGCCCGAGTTCCTCGAGCGAAAGCAAAAAAGCGCCTTTATCGAGCAGCCGCATCACCACGCGCTCGCCGAACGCCGTCGGCACGATCGAAACGCGGATGTCTATCTCGCGCCCGGTGAGCATAATCTTTATCCGGCCGTCCTGTGGCAGGCGCCTCTCCGCGATATTCAGGTTGGCCATGATTTTTATGCGCGAGACGATGGCGGCATGGTACGAGCGGGGCGGACTGAGGACTTGATACAGTACTCCGTCGATGCGGTATCGCACGCGCAGCTCTTTCTCGTACGGCTCGATGTGAATGTCGCTCGCTCTCTCCTTGGCGGCCTGCGAGATGATGACGTTCATGAGCTTGATGATGGGCGCTTCGTTGGCAAGATCGAGCAGGTCGCGGCGCTCCTCGAGCGGCTCGGCCGTAAGGACGCCGATGTCCTCCTCCTCCTCGATGTCACTGATAACCTGCGCCGCCGAGTGGCTCTGGAGATCGAAATAATGTGTCGTGATACGGTCTATCTCCTCATATGGGCAGATCATCACCTTCATCGGCATCCCCAGGAGCAGCTTGAGGTCGTCGACTGGTCCCATATTGAACGGATCGTGCACCGCGACGAGGCACTCGTCATCCTCCTCGCAGATCGGGACGACCCGGTTCTCCCTGATGAAAGAGAGAGGCACCCTGGAAAGTATGCTGGCGTTTACTTGAACGTCGATCCTTGGGCGATAGGGGATGTCGAGGAACTCGCCCACGGCCTTCAAATAATCTTCTTCGGAAATGTGGCCGCTGCCGACAGCCGCCTCGAGCAGGCTCAGCCCGCCTTCGCTATGCGCCTGGACTATCTCCTCGAGCTGCTCGCGGGTGAGATAGCCTTTCTGGACGAGATGGCCGCCGATGGCCCTTGTCGCTGCCGTCGTCATTTCGGGCCCGCCTCGTAGGGCTCATTCTCGGTGAGCCCCGAGTCATCGTCGAGGATTCCGCTGCGCTGAATCGCCGGAGATTGCTCCATCCGTCCCATGAGTTCCTCGCCGGC
>CBDUSG010000370.1:0-4294 GCA_965369575.1 uncultured bacterium
CAGGCCTGCACTTTGAGGATCGTCGCGACCTTTCACTGCGGGATATTCAAGCTGCGACGCATCCATGTTCATCCGGCGCAAAGGAGTCAAGATTCCTGAAAAAATCGCAGGGGCCTTGTTCCGTGAAAACGGCTCCATCCTTGACATTACGCCGCAAAAATGCCAAAATGTTTAGCGCAATCCGCCCAGAGGCACGGAGGGGACAATGACAAATAGATCCAAAAAATCTCCCGACAACGACGACCCGAAAAAATCCTCGTCGGCTGCGTGCGTGCTGCTGACGGGCACGTCGGGCTTCATCGGCAGCCATCTTCTCAAGCGGTTGATATCGGATGACCAGTGCGAGAGGGTTGTCGCGATTGACACGCAGAGGCCCCCGTTCAAACATCGGAAGGTCTCATTTTACAAGATTGACCTCACGTATCCCCGCGCCGACGAGATGCTGATCGAGATTTTCAATGAGGAAAAGCCCGACACACTTGTTCACACCGGTTTTTACCAGAGACCCATCGAAGACACCACTTATGCTCACGAAGTCAATTCAATCGGGACGATGCACATCCTCTCAGCGTGCTGGGAGGTGCCGGTGCGCAAGATCGTCGTCAGCAGCCGCACGATGGTCTACGGCGCGCATTTTGACAATCCCCACTATATGTCCGAGGACCACACTCCTCGGCCGCAGATGGATTACGAGTTCCAGCGGGACAAGGTCGAAGTCGAGCGCCAGTTGCTGCGCTTCTGGAAAGAAAAGCCCGACACCCTGGTTACCGTGCTCAGGCACTGCAGCATAATCGGGCCAACTGTGGAAAACTGCTGGACACATTATCTTTCGCTTCCAGTCTGCCCGACCGTTTTGGGTTACAACCCGCTGATTCAGTTCATCTCCGAGGAAGACGTGATCGATGCGTTCGATTTGGCCGTCGACGAGGATTTCCCCGGTGTGTTCAACATCGTAGGCAAACGGGTGATCCCCCTGAGCATGGTGCTCAAAATAGCGAACAAGCAGCGCCTGCCTCTCATCTATCCCGTGGCCGAAAACCTGTTCAGGGGCCTGTGGATCTCGAAGCTGGGTCCGTTCCCGGCCGAGCACCTCAACTTTTTCAGATATCACTGTTTGGCCGACGGCTCGAGGGCGAAAGAGGTTATGGGTTTCGAGGCGAAGAAGACCGCGTGGGAAGCCCTCGAGGAATATCTCGAGGAGGCACGACTGGACAGGGTGGGCCGTCATCCCGTGGGGGAGGAGTCTGAAGAAGACGTGGAAGAGACGGAATCGGAGCTTTCGGGCGCCGGCGCTGAATAACGGGAACCTCGGATAAATAAGAGGCGAAATCGATCATGGCTACGAAAACCCGGAAAACACGGAAAAAGGCCGCACCCTC
The DNA here is from genome assembly GCA_965369575.1 of uncultured bacterium. Taxonomy (GTDB): domain Bacteria; phylum Abyssobacteria; class SURF-5; order SURF-5; family SURF-5; genus CBDUSG01. The sequence continues at coordinate 1,380 of CBDUSG010000370.1, forward strand.
AACCGGCGGCGGTTCGCGGACGAAGCGCGCGAAGGCCTCCGCGGCCGAAGACGGCGGCGACCCGATAGCCGAGCGGATCGAAAAAAGCGTCGAAGAGCGGCTTGCGAAGATGGAAACCAGGATGGAAAGAAGAAAGAAATCGAGCGGAAAAGCGGAAAGAAGAAAGAAATCGACCGGAAAAGCGGATGTTGAGGACTTCGAGCCGGTGGACGACGATCTCGAAGACGAAGAGGATTCTGGAGTATCCGTAAGAAAACTCAGGCGCTCGGCGATGGAGGACGAGTCGGAGCCGGCGCCGTGGGAAGAAGAGGATTTCGACGAGGATTTCCGAACGTCCGGGCGGCCTGAAAAGGGATTTTTTGAGGAGATTCTTTCGTTCCTGCCCGGATCGAAGGCGCGCAAATACGACGATATGATAGATAAGCTCGAACGCATGGATGAGTTCGGCAAGGCGCCCGATCTCGATCCCAGACTCGAAGCCTTCATGGAGTTCCTGTATAAGAGATATTGGCGGGTCGAAACGGCAGGTCTCGAGAATATTCCCAATGAAGGGCGCACGCTGATCGTTGCCAACCACTCCGGGGTGCTGCCCTTCGACGGCGCCATGATGGCCATCGCCATACTAAAGTACCATCCCGCAAATCGGTACGCACGCTTCCTGATCGAGGACTGGTTCGGGCAGCTTCCGTTTGCGACCGAATTTATGAACGCCGTGGGTCAGGTTCGGGGTTGTCAGGAGAACGCCGACCGACTGTTGCGGCAGGAGGAACTCGTCGGCGTCTTCCCCGAGGGCATCAAGGGGATGGCCAAGGGATTCAAGGACCGCTACAACCTCGCCCGGTTCGGGCGCGGCGGCGTCATAAGGCTGGCGATCAGGACCCGCAGTCCCGTAGTGCCTTGCGCGGTCGTGGGCGCGGAGGAGATATATGTCGTTCTCGGCTACGCCAACTGGCTCGGCAAAATGCTGGGGATGCCCCTGTTTCCCATCACGGCGACGTTCCCGTGGCTGGGTCCGCTGGGTCTGGTGCCTCTTCCCACGAAATGGTCCATTCAGTTCGGAGATATGATCAGTTACGACGAATACGACGACTCGGCGCTCAAGGACAACGTCATAATCAACCGCCTCAACAGGCAGCTTCGGGCGACGATTCAGGAGATGCTTGATTCGATGCTAAAGAAGAGGAGGTCGCTTTTTTTCGGATAATCGAGCTCGGCTTTTCGTGGGAATCGGCCGGAGGAGCGTCATCGGCGCCAACGGCCTTTTGCATTCTAACCCGTTATCTGGCAATGTATTGACCTTTCCATAAAGCTTCTGCCTCGAAATCATATTGCGGACGTCCGTTCCCCCCTGCGCAGGACACGCTTGACGCGAGGCGTCTGTTATCGCTAAAATTGGTAATCCTTTTGGGTTAGGGCATTTGCCCCGACCCGGGCCGTCATCATGCGAGGTGATCGATTTGATAAAGCCGCACGGCGGAAAACTGATAAGCCGGTTTGTTGAAGGGAAAGAGCGCGAGGACCTTGAGGAGCGCGCGCCCGGCATGCCCGCGCTCGAACTGAACGCCCGCGAGATGTCCGACCTGGAAATGATCGCCACCGGCGCCATGAGCCCTCTCACGGGATTCATGACCCGTGAGGACTACGCCAACGTGCTCGACCTGATGCGGCTGGCCAACGGGCTTCCATGGAGCATTCCGGTCGTGCTCGCGGCCAAGGACGGCGAGGCGGAGCGGTACGATATCGGCTCAGATGTCGCCCTTTACGACGGCGAGCGGAACCTGATGGGGGTTCTCCATCTGGAAGACAAGTATTCCATCGACAAGGAGCATGAGGCCATGGCCGTGCTTCAGACGACCGACGAGGCCCATCCCGGCAATCAGTATCTTAAAGCTATCGGCGACGTCTATCTCGGAGGCGGCATAAGCTTTCTTCATCGGCCCAAACACCGAACGTTGGAGAACTACAGGCTTGACCCCAGGGAGACGCGCGTGCTCTTCAAGACGAAGGGTTGGCATCGGGTAGTCGCGTTTCAGACACGCAACCCGATCCACAGGGCTCACGAGTACCTGCAAAAATGCGCGCTCGAGACCGTCGACGCGCTGCTGATCCATCCGCTGATCGGGGAGACCAAGCCCGGCGACATTCCCGCCGAAATCAGGATGAAGTGCTATGAGGTGGTCCTCGAGAAGTACTATCCGAAGACTCGCATCGCCCTCTCCATTTTCCCGGCCGCCATGCGCTATGCCGGGCCGAGGGAGGCCGTTTTCCACGCGATTCTGCGCAAGAACTACGGATGCACCCACTTCATCGTAGGCAGAGACCATGCAGGCGTCGGCTCGTACTACGGCGCATTCGACGCGCATTATATTTTTCGCGAATTCGAGCCCGAGGAGATTGGCATCACCCCGCTGTTTTTCGATAACGCGTTCTACTGCACGCAATGCTACGGCATGGCATCGGTGAAGACGTGCCCGCACGACAGTCAGCATCACGTTTTTCTCAGCGGGACCAAGGTGCGCGAGATGCTCGGAAAAGGCGAACTGCCGCCGCCGGAGTTCACCCGCCCGGAGGTGGCCCAATTGCTTCTCGAAGCCTTCCGGGAAGGGAAATAGGGGAGAAAACGTCTTTGGGGAAACTTGTAATTTTCGGTCTCGACTGCGCGGCGCCCGAACTGGTTTTCGATCAATGGATCGACGACCTTCCCAATCTGAAACGGCTGATAAGCGGCGGGATCTACGGGCCTCTCAAGTCCACGATGCCGCCGATCACGGTGCCCGCGTGGACCTCGATGATGACGTCGCAGGACCCCGGGATGCTCGGGTTTTACGGGTTCCGCAATCGTCGCAGCTACGGCTATGAGGACCTGTACTTCGCAAATGCGAAGTACGTAAAGGCCAGGACACTCTGGAACTACA
>CBDUSG010000371.1:0-4288 GCA_965369575.1 uncultured bacterium
TCCGCTATAATACCAATGCCTAGGCCTTGCGTGATCAAAAGTGACTCTTTCAAAAAGACAGCCATCAGTTCCGACATCGCTTGCGAATTTCCATTGTCCCTTTTGGGGGAAACTCCTGTTAGGCCGATTGGGGCATCGATAAAAGTCAGATGCCGGACATGCGAATGCCCGAAAAACCCGATAAATCGGCGCCTGAGAAAAGGGGAAACGGCATGAGCAGATCAGCCTCGGACAGCGGAGGGTTCACTCTTGTCGAGCTGCTGGTGGTTATGGCTATTTTCGGTCTGCTGTCGGCCATTCTGCTGCCGGCGCTCTCGAAGGCGAGAGAGAGCGGGCGTCGCACCGCCTGCGTCAACAACCTCAAGCAGATCAGCCTGGCGCTGAACCTGTATGCGAACGAGAACAGCGAGAGATATCCGTTCCTCGACGACCAGTACCTGATGTTCATGTTCGACGGCTCGACCATGTATCCGGAGTATCTGTCGGACGCGATGGTGCTGGCCTGTCCGTCCGACATTCAGTTCAACCCGAGCACCAACTTTCGGCTGGATCAGACGCATCCCGTCGACGGCACTCCCGCAGGCAGCATGCATCCGGATTGCATCAGTTCCCTGAGCTACATTTACACCGGCTACCTGCAGATGAGGGACGAGGAGTTTACGGCCGGGCTGGTCGCATACACGTGGCTCAGCACGGTGTTTCCCGTATCAAGCCCGAACACGAATTTCTGGCGCGACAGAACCGGCAACATGACATCGTTCGGGTTCGAAGGCTGGGGCAATGCCGGCACCAGCACGCTGAACAGGCTGTCGCTGGGCGTCGACCGGTTCCTTATCAGGGACATCAACACCGTATTCACGGGCGCCGATGCGGGCGCCAGCCGTATACCGGTCATGTGGGATCAGATTTCGACCAACATCAGCGACTACAACCACGTACCCTCGGGCCTGAACGTCCTGTACCTCGACGGCCACGTCGACTTCCAGAAATACAGCTTGATTTCGGGCGCGTTCCCGGTATCGCCCATGTTCGCGGCCCTCAACGGCGCCAACGCGCCAAAAATCGTCCCGTATTGTTATGAGTTGAAGTAGCGGTGGCGGCATGCTTTACCGTCTCGGACATCGTCAGGCGCACCCCGCTTCTGAATAGGATCCTGTGAATCTCGGTAGTCGCGATGCCTTTTTCGCCATCGCGCGCTCCGCCATATCTGCATATACTTCCTGCGAAAGAGAATATATGAGATCAGCCCGCCGCCGCTTCGAGCAGGGAGATGCTGTCGGGTGATGGCTTGAGTTCGCCGGTTTCCATTTGTTTGAGGATTTGGCGGACTTCGGTATTTATGGGAGCCGGGACGCCGGCCTCGCGCGCGCGATCGACGCAGCAGCCGGTGATGTAGTCGGCCTCGGTCTCGAGGCCTCTTTCTATGTCCTGCAGCGGGCCGGGATAGATGTTGCCGGCGACGGCGGCCATCATATCCAGTATCTGGAAACAACGCGCGAGGCCCTCCTCGTCGGCAGCCTTGAAAACGGTGGGATCGACGACGCCCTCGAACTTCTCGACCGCAACGCCGCAGGCCTCGGCCGTCTCGACAACCTCGGCGATCAGTTTAATGAACACGCGCTTGTTCCGTTCCGGCTCAAGGGCCTCGCCCACGGTCAGCCCCAGCGTAGCGCAGCCCGCGATCAGGCAGTTGATGCTGAGCTTCGACCATCGATGACCGTACAGGTTGTCGGTCAGCATCGTTTCGACGATTTCGTCGAGCACGCCCTTGACCATGTCGAGGCGGTCCGTCATCCGGCCGTCCAGTTCGCCGAGCGTGAACTTGCCCTCCGAGGTCTGCGTCAGATGTCCGGGTCCGGCGTTGGTCGCGCCCCAGCCGACGACGCATCCCAGCACGCGTTCGGGGCCAACGGCCGCCGCAATCGCGTCCTCGCTGATCCCGTTCAGCAGCGTGATTATCAGCGTTTCCGGCCCGACGTGCGGCATCAGCGTCTTCAGCGCGTCGCGTGTGTGAGTGGTCTTCACCGTGAGCAACGCCAGCCCCAGCGGGCCCTTCACATCTTCCCAGGGGACCGCATTCAACGCCACCTTCATTTCGCCGCGTACGCCGTCTATGAACAGGCCCTCGCGGATCCGCTCGCGATGCTCTTTATGCGGCTCGATAAGCGTGACATCGCGTCCCGCTTCGGTAAGATACGCGCCGCATATGCCGCCCAGCGCGCCCGCCCCGATGATTGTGATATTCATAATCGCTTCCCTCAATGGCAAAGGGACAGTCCCGAATCTTGCCCGTTTCGCGGCGATAATTCTTGGGCAATTCTTGGGACAGTCCCCTGTCAATCCCGAATCCATGCTTCGATGCGACGTCGGCCATCTAAGACAGTTCCGATGCGGCAGCGATCAGCAGATGGGTGTTTTCGGAGGCGAAGCCTGCGAGTTCGGCGTCCGGATTGTCTTCCTTGTGCTTGTCAAAGTCGGCGCTAATGGAGTCGATCAGTTTCTGCTTTGACTCGGCCGACAGCAGTATCGGCGCGCCGGCGAGTTTCCTTTTCCCGTGCGAACTCGTGACTCTCGCGACGACTATCATCCCTTTTTCGACTTCGTCGCAGGCCGACTGATCCTCGATCGAATATGATTCTTCCGCGAAAATGTCTGCCAGCTTCAGAACGCCGCCTTCGGCCGACTCGACTTCGAATGCTCCCAGCCGCGAGGCCTTCCATTCTTCCAGCAACTTTCTCTGGTCTTCGTCGAGACTTTTCGAGCGGCGTTCGTCGAACATCCGGATAATGCTCTTGTTCTCCTCCGAGTGCGAGTGCTCGTGGATGAACCAATCCAGAAAACGGATGTTCTCCATCTGATCCTGATTCATCATGAGCAGGCTTGCGTCGATTCCGCCGCCCTTGTACGCCTGGAACGCCTCGACCATCTCGTCGCTGAAACGGCCGCCGGTGGCGAACTTGAGAATCTCGCCGCGCAGGTTCTCCTCGGCCCTCTCGGCGCGAAACGCAGCGATGTCCACCACGTTGTCTTTCAGCATGCAGCACTTCTTGTATTTCTTTCCGCTGCCACAAGGGCAGGGCTCGTTGCGACCGATTTCCGCCATTTCTTTCTCCCGACGCCCGGTGCGTCTTTCATGGGTCTTTTATGCGATTGGTCGAAACATTATAGCCCAACCCGCTCGATACGGCAAGCCGAATGCCGGCGCCGGACCCGGGGTGTGCTCGAGGGTGCGTGGGGCCAGCCGTGCCGTTCTTTGCGGCCGGCTATTTCAGATAACCGAGCGCCTCCAGAGATTCTATGACATCCTCCGGCAGCTCGGTCGAGCCGCCTTTTCCGATCTGTCGATTTGAGTCGAGCCGGCTTTTGATTTCGAGTGATTCGCCCATTGTTTCCTCGAGTATCGCATGATATTTCCGTGCGAGTTCCTTGTTGCGGTCGAATATATTTTCCTGCTCCCCAGGATCGTTCTTCAGATCGAACAAGGCGTATTTCGGAATATTCCTGTAGCCCACGCCGAGCTTTTTTTCGTCGGGCTGTGCCGTATAGATATATTTGTACCCGTTCAGCACTACTGATTTCTGTTCAGGGCCGGAAAAAGTAAATTCGCTTATCGCCGGAGGCTCCTCCGCCCTGCGACCGTCCTCGATGAGCTGCAGCAGGCTCGCGCCCTGCATCGGGCCGTCGTATGCGACATCCAGATAGTCCAGAACCGTCGGCAGAACGTCGATGAGTCGAATACGGTTTTCGAATACGTTCTTCGCGGGTTTTGAAGCCGGAAGATGGAAGATCACCGGCACCCTCACGAGTTCGTCGTGAACGGAATGTCCATGATCGATGTTCGAGACCTCGGGCGTGGGAGGGGCGCCCGGCGGTATCCTGTCGTCCTCGGAAAAGTGATCGTAGAAATGTTCGCCGTGGTCGCTTGCAACGACGACAATCGTGCTCGAGAGCAGGCCGAGAGACTCGAGCTTTTCCACCAACTCGCCGAAAAAACCGTCCAGACTGCGCACGTCGCCGTCATAAAGCGTGCTTCTCGTTGAGGCGAGCCCGCTTTGTGCGCCCTCTTCGAGGAAATGGGCGCCCTCATACGGTATGTGACATTCATAGTTGTGAATCAGCATGAAGAACTTCGTATCTCGGTTCGCGTCGAGCCAATCCATTGCGTCGGTGAAGATTTTGCGGGTGGAAAACGATTTTCGGGCGACCTTCACATAATTGAATTTTCTGAATCGGTCGAACCCCGCGCCGAGACCGGTCGCGTGGGGCAGGCTTCCGGTGGCGATCGTAT
>CBDUSG010000372.1:0-4284 GCA_965369575.1 uncultured bacterium
CCTCCCCGAGATGGCCGGAGAATTCTTTGACCTTTTTGTATTCCAGACTCTGCTCTATCAGCTCGAATCTCGGGTCGTCCTCGGAATCCTCGTCTTCCGGCGGTGTCGGCAGGAGCATGCGAGACTTTATCTCCATGAGCGTTGCAGCCATGACGAGAAATTCGCTGGCTAAGTCGAGATCGAGTTCGCGCATCATGTCAAGGTATTCGACGTACTGCTCGGCGATTGCGGAAATGGGGATGTCGTAGATGTCCACCTCGTTAAGCTTGATGAGGTGGAGCAGCAGATCGAGCGGTCCTTCGAAGCTGCCGAGTTTGAGCCGGTAGGTCATATCAGCATACCCTTTCGGACTTCATCCATCGTGGCCGCTGCGGTCCGACGCGCCTTCTCGGCGCCGTCGGCGAGGATATCCCTCACCCGGTCGGGATCGGAGGCAAGCTCGGAGCGCGCGGCCCTGAACGGGCGCAGGCGCTCGTTGAGCGACTCGGCCAGCGCCTGCTTGTCCTCGACACAGCCGATCTCGGCGCTGCGGCACTCGCGATCCACCCGCTCGACCCACTCGGGCGATCCGTAAATCTTCTGCAGATCGAATACTGGACAGATGTCGGGATTGCCGGGGTCGGTCCTTCGTTTGCGGGCGGGGTCGGTCAGCATTTTCATCACCTTTTGTCTGGTCTCCTCCTCGGAGTCCGAGAGCAGGATGGCATTGCCGTACCGCTTGCTCATCTTTCGGCCGTCGATTCCACGTACCAGCGGCATCTCCGTCAGCAAAGAGTCCGGCTCGGGGAAGACATCGCCGTAAAGATGTCCGAACCTGCGTGCAAGCTCGCGCGTGAATTCCAGGTGCGGAAGCTGATCCTGGCCCACCGGCACGGCGTCGGCTTTGTATATAAGTATGTCCGCGGCCTGAAGCAACGGATAGCCGAGGAACCCATGCGTGGAAATCTGGCGCCCTTTGTATTCTTCGAGCGCCTCCTTGTAGGTTGGCACCCGCTCGAGCCATCCCAGCGGCGTTATCATCGAGAAAAGCAGGTAGAGCTCGGCGTGCTCCTTGACGTGCGACTGAACGAAGATGACGCTCTTTTCGGGATCGAGACCCGCAGCCAGCCAGTCGAAGACCATTTCGATCGTGTCCGTTTTGACGGCCTCGGAATTCTCGTATTCGGTCGTGAGAGCGTGCCAGTCGGCCACCATGTAATACGTCTCGTGGCCCTCGTCTTGCAGGCGTTTCCAGTTGCTGAGCGCGCCCAGAAGATGGCCTATATGAAGCTTTCCGCTCGGGCGCATTCCGCTCAATATTCTCATATTTGCCGTCTCCGTTCCCGTCCCGCCGTCATCCGACTTCGTTGTAGTATCTCTCCCTGAATCTGACTCCGAGATCCTCCCTTGCCAGCTTCTTGCAAGCCTCGAATTCTTTATGGTCCAGATCGAGCGCGGTCACGCTGACGTCCGGGATATATTTCTTGCTCTCGCGGATAAAATCGAGCACCGCCGGAAACGTCTCCGGCCCGAACCTGGGCCTGCAAAGATCGTGGTATCTTTCCGCGGTCGCGTTGTTGAGGCTGACCGAAACAGCGTCGATCAGGCCCTCCAGCTCGGGAAGCACATTGCGGCCGTGGATGAGATTGGCCTGGCCATTTGTGTTGACGCGAACCTTGCAGTCTCTCGCCTTCAGGTAGGCGGCGACTCTTTTCATGACATCGAGCCGCAGAAACGGCTCGCCCAACCCGCAAAAGACGATCTCTCCGAATGAGGCCACGTTTTCTGTGGCAAGCGCGTCGATTATTTCTTCGGCGCTCGGGTCACGCCGCAGGGAAAGGTTATGTCCCTTCACGTAAGGGCTCTTGTACCGCGTGCAGAACGAGCACTCGTTCGTGCACGAGCCCGTTACGTTTATGTAAAGCGAATCCCTTATCGGATACACTATGACGTCGCCGTTTTCCTCGAACGGCATGCCGAAAACCCGCTTGGCGTTCAAGGTCGTTATGCGATCGACGTCCTCGATACTCAGTCCTTTCAGGCGCGCCAGTTCTTCGGCTACGTATCGCACATACGCCGGCTCGTTGCGCTTGCCCCGTTTCGGCTGCGGCGCCAGGTAGGGCGCGTCTGTCTCGATTATAATTCGCTCGATGGGAATCCTTGCGACGACATCGCGCAAGTCGCCGGCGTTCGGATATGTAATCGGTCCGGCGACGGAGATATAGAATCCCCATTCGATCGCCGCCTCGGCAAGCATCATGTCGCCCGAAAAGCAATGCAGCACGCCGCCCGGAAGGCTGCCGGAGCGGTCCGTCAGTATTTCCGCCGTCGGCCCGTGGGCGTCGCGGTCGTGGATTATGACCGGCAGCGCGAGCTCCTCGGCCAAAGAGAGCTGCGCCTCGAACACCTCGATTTGCTTTTCCCTCGGCGAGAGGTTGCGGTAAAAATCGAGCCCGGTCTCGCCCACCGCGACGACCTTCGGGTGCCCCGCCAGCCGGCGAAGCTCGTTCAAGATTGATTCGTCGACCGTCGACGCGTCGTGCGGGTGGACGCCGACAGCCGCCAGCAGGCTCGAGTGTTCCTCGGCGAGGGCGACGGCCCTTCTGCTCGACTCGAGGTCGAACCCTATGACGACCACGCCCGTTATCCCCGCTCGCTCGGCGTTGTCGAGCGCCGCCGGCCAGTCTTCGGCAAAGTCCGGCATCTGGATATGCGCGTGCGTGTCGATCATATCTCCACCTTGGGGAAAAGGGGTTTGCCCGGGTTGGTCTGCGTCCCGGCCGCGAGCAGTCCCCACTGTTCGGCTTGATCGAATTTGACTTCATCGAATTCGTCGAGCCCGAGCATCGACCACGTCTTCTCCGCTGCGTCGGGCATGAACGGCGCGATCATTATCGACAGAACTCTCAGCGACTCGAGCAGGTTGTACAAGACGGTGTCGAGTCGCCCTTTTTTCTCCGGATCCTTTGCCAGCTTCCAAGGAGCGCTCTCTTCCACGTATTTGTTGCATCGGCGGACGAATGTCCATATCTCCTCGAGCACGAAGCTGAATTGCAGCTTGTCCATCTGAGTTTTTGCGCGCTCGAAAAGCCCATTGGCCATAGCTGTCAATTCGTCGTCTACCGGATCATGCTCTCCGGCATTCGGGACCTTTCCGTCGTTGTATTTCTTGAGCATCCCCAGCGTTCGGCTGAGGAGATTCCCCAGGTCATTGGCAAGGTCGTTGTTAATCCTGTTGACCATCGACGCGATTGAAAAATCGCTGTCCTTGCCGAAGGCGCCTTCCCGCAACAGGAAGTAACGGACGGTGTCGGCCCCGTACTCGCGCGAAAGCTCGATCGGATCTATGACGTTGCCGACTGACTTGGACATCTTCTTTCCCTCGACCGTCCACCAGCCGTGTCCGAACACGCGCTTGGGGAGCGGCAGGCCCGCAGCCATGAGCATTGCCGGCCATATGACGGTGTGGAACCACAGTATCTCCTTGCCGATGAGATGGAGGTCCGCGGGCCAGATTTTACCGAAGCGCCCTTCGTCGGTTCCATATCCGGCGGCCGTAATGTAGTTGACGAGCGCGTCGAACCACACGTATATCACGTGCTCGCTGTCGCCGGGCACGGGAACGCCCCATTTGACGGTGGTGCGGCTGATGCTCAGGTCGTTGAGCCCCTCGCGTATCCGGCTGAGGACCTCGTTTCGGCGGGTCTCCGGCTCGATGAATCCGGGATTTTGCTCGATATGCTCGAGGAGCCTGTCCTCGAAGGCCGACAATTTGAAAAAATAGCTCTTTTCTTTGACCATTTCGACGGGCCGTCCGCAGTCGGGACAATTCCCCTCGACAAGCTGCTTTTCCATCCAGAAGGCCTCGTCGGGCACGCAGTACCAGCCCTCGTAGTCGCCCAGATAGATGTGGCCGCCGGCCCTGATGGTCTCGAATATCTTCTGGACTCCGCGCGTATGATATTCATCGGTGGTCCGGATCAGGAGATCGTGGCTGATGTTGAGAACGTCCCACGCCTTCCTGAACCGTTCGACGACCGTGTCTGCCCATTCCTTGGGCTGTTTTTTGCGCTCCTCGGCCGACTGCGCGATCTTGTTCCCGTGCTCGTCCGTTCCGGTCACGAAAAAGACGTCGTAGCCTTCCATCCGTTTGAATCGGACGAACACATCGGACGCTATGGTGCAGTATGCGTGCCCGATGTGCGGCACGTCGTTGACGTAGTAGGCGGGGGTGGTGAGGTAGTACTTTCCTTTAGACATTTCCCGAATCACTCCCCCGCTTCCGCTTTTTCGTGACCGGAACGG
>CBDUSG010000373.1:0-4270 GCA_965369575.1 uncultured bacterium
TTCAAGATTCCGATTCTCTTTCACGTGCTCACAAAGAAGGGGAAAGGATACGAATTCGCCGAGGCCGAGCCGAGCGGTTTTCACGGCATCCGCGCGTTCGATATCGAAACCGGAAGGCCCAAGCCGTCGTCGGGGAAACAGCCGGACGCCCCGAGTTATTCGCAGGTCTTCGGGCGCCACATCGTGGAAATGGCCGAGAAGGACCCGAGGACCGTCGCGATAACCGCGGCTATGACAGAGGGCACCGGCCTTACGGAGTTCTCAGAAAAATTTCCCGAACGCCTTTTCGACGTCGGCATCGCGGAGCAGCACGCGGTGACTTTTGCCGCGGGACTGGCATCGGAAGGCTTTCGTCCCATCGTCGCCATCTACTCGACGTTTCTCCAGCGCTCTTACGACCAGATATGCCACGACGTATGCCTGCAGAACCTGCCCGTGATCTTCGCGATCGACCGTGCGGGGGCGGTAGGCTCCGACGGCCCCACGCATCACGGACTGTTCGATATAGCCTTCCTTCGAAGCATGCCCAACATGACGATCGTCGCTCCGAAAAGCGGCGCCGAGCTGATCGCCATGCTGGATTGGGCGGTCGAACAGCCGGGTCCCGTGGCGGTCAGATATGCGCGCGGGTCCTCCATCAGCAGGTGCCCGGAAGAGCCATTCACCCCGATAGAGATGGGAGTGCCCGAGGTAGTTCGAGACGGCGGCGACCTCGCGATAGTAGCGCTCGGCCCGATGGTGGATATGGCCCTGGAGGCGTCTGAAGAGCTGGAGCGTCGCGGCATAAGCGCCGCAGTCGTCAACGCCCGCTTCGCAAAGCCGTTGAATGAGGACTTCTACAGCCGCCTCTTGGAACAAACAGGACGGATCATCACCGTCGAGGACGGCACGGTCTCCGGCGGATTCGGCGGCGCGCTCGCCGATCTCATACTGAAGACAACACCGGAGAAGGCCGGAGCCGTCATGAAGCTCGGTTTTCCCGATAAGTTCATCGAGCACGGTCCTCGGCATCTACTTCTCAAGAAATACGGCCTGAGCGTCGACGGCATCGTCGACGCCGCGGGCAAACTCCTTGAGACCGAAACACCGGCAAGGCCGGAAGAGTTATAGACAGAGCGGTCCTGTGACGGCGTTGCACAGGAAGGGCCGCGCCCGGAAACGGGAATCACCCTTCCTCCCCCCGGAAAGGGGCGGGGCGGGGCAGTTGTGTGTCTGTGAGCGGGGCGGAGAGTGATCGAAAAGCTCAGAAAAATGTCGGCGTTTAAGGAGGCGGCCGAAACCTTGCGTTCGGAGAAACCGAGGGCATGGGTGCATGGCCTGTGGGGAGCCTCGCGGTGCATGCTCGCCGCGGAGCTGGCCCGCTCGCTCGACCGCGCCCTGCTTTTCGTGACGCCGACGATCGAGGCCGCCGAGACGACGATGGGCGATCTCGAGAGCTTTTTCGACTTCGACACGCTGCGGCTGTTCCCGCCGCGGGAATATCTGCCGCCGTCGGACGCGCTGTCCTCCGACAAGAGCGTCTCGGATCGATTGCTGACGCTGCGAACACTGCTGCAGCACGGCGAGGAGCGTCCCGTCGTGATAGCGCCTGTCAGGGCGCTCCTGCAGTATCTGCCGCCGCCGGAAACGCTCGCGCCGGCGCTGCTCAGGCTGGGAACGGGAGAAACGTTGTCGATCGAGAGGCTGAGCGAGGCGCTTGTCGAGCGCGGATACAGCAGGCAGAGCGTCGTCGAAACGCGCGGCGAGTTCTGCATAAAGGGCGGAATAGTCGACGTCTTCCCCATCTGCGCCGAGGACCCTTGCCGGCTAGAGTTCTTCGGCGACGAGATCGAGTCCATTCGCTTCTTCGATGCGGTGACGCAGCTTTCCTTCGACAAGGTCGACCGGATTGAGCTTATGCCGAGAAACCGCTGGGCCGACTCGGCGGCCGCGGGCGAAGAGACCACGCTCCTGGACTATCTGCCGGATGACGCGATTATCGCATGGGATGAGCCGCTGCAGACAGAAAGCGAGGCGAGCCGCGAACACCTTGCGCCAATGTACGAGATAGCGCACGAGCGAATAGCCCCCCTCGATCGGATCATCAGGGACAATGAAAGGCCCATGGTATGCCTGAGTCGAATCGACCAGAGCTCGGATACTTTCACAAGATTCAGCCGCCTCGGAGTGCAATGCCATTCGCTCGAGCCGCTGACGACCGATGCGAGCGACTTCGTGAAGCGTCTCGGCCAATGGATCGAGGACGGCTTCCACGCCGTGATCGTGTGCAACAATGAGGGCGAGAGCAAACGCCTGATGGAACTCCTGCAGGACGAGGGAATGAACCCACATTTCAGCCCGCGCCCCGACGACAGCCGCCGGCTTTCGGTCGCACTGGGCGGACTGCGAAACGGCTTCGCCATAGACGAAATAGGACTTGTCGTCGCAAGCGACCAGGAGATTTTCCGGCGATATACACGCCGGCGGCCTCGCAAGAAATTCAAGGGAGGCGCGCCCATCGCGAGCTTTACCGACCTGCGCGTGGGAGATTACGTCGTGCACATCAATCATGGCATCGGCAAGTACCGCGGCATGATCCATCTGGACGATCAGAAGAGCGACTTTCTCGTTATCGAATATCTCGGCGGCGACAAGCTTTATGTGCCCGTGAGCATGATGCACATGGTTCAGAAATACATCGGCTCCGACGAAGAGCCCCCGAGGATATACAAGCTGGGAGGAACGGCCTGGTTCCGCGTGCAGGAACGCGTGCGCCGAGCCATCCGCGACATGGCGGGCGAGCTGCTCGAGATATACGCCGCGCGCAAGGTGCTGCCGGGTACGGCGGTCGCGCAGGACTCGGAGTGGCAGACCGAGTTTGAGGAGGCTTTCATCTACCGCGAGACCGAGGATCAGCTCGCGGCGATCGACGACGTCAAGGGCGACATGGAGCAGACGTGCCCGATGGATCGCCTGATCTGCGGAGACGTGGGATACGGCAAGACCGAGGTCGCGCTGCGGGCGGCCTTCAAATGCGTGATGGACGCCCGACAGGTGGCCATCCTCGTTCCCACGACAATTCTGGCCCAGCAGCACCACACGACATTTCGCGAGCGACTGGCCGACTATCCGGTGCGCGTGGAAATGCTCAGCCGATTCAGGACCCACGCGGAACAGAGGAAGACCGTCGCGGATCTGGCCGAAGGCAAGGTTGACATCGTCATAGGCACGCACCGACTTGTACAGAACGACGTTACCTTCAAGGACCTCGGCCTCGTCATCATCGACGAGGAGCAGCGATTCGGCGTGGCTCACAAGGAGCGTCTCAAGAAGCTGCGCAAGCTGGTGGACGTCCTCACGCTGACCGCAACGCCGATTCCGCGCACGCTGCATATGGCTCTGATGGGCACCAGGGACATGAGCGTCATAAACACTGCGCCCGAAGAACGGCTGTCGGTCGTAACCATGGTAACCGAGTTCAGCGAAAAACTGATACGGGAGGCCGTCCTGCGCGAGATGGCGCGCGAGGGTCAGGTCTTCTTCGTGCACAACCGAGTGCAGAGCATCGACAGGATGGCCGCCTTCATGCGAAGGCTGGTACCCGAGGCCCGCGTCGGAATCGCGCACGGCCAGATGCCTGAGCGCGAGCTGCAGGATGCGATGGAACTCTTTCTCGAAAAGGAAATCGACGTGCTCATGTGCACGACGATAATCGAATCCGGGCTCGACATACCGAACGTGAACACCATGATCATAAATCGCGCGGACAGGTTCGGCCTGGCCGATTTGTATCAGCTCAGGGGCCGCGTCGGCCGCTACAAGAACCGCGCTTACGCCTATCTGCTGATCCCCGGCAGGCGCGCTCTCACCGAAACGGCTCAGAAGCGCCTGAAGGCGATACAGGAATTCTCCGAGCTTGGCTCGGGATTCAAGATCGCGCTTCGCGACCTGGAGATCAGGGGCGCCGGAAACATACTCGGGGCCGAGCAGCACGGCGACATCTCAGCCGTCGGATTCGAGCTTTACTGCCAGTTGCTGGAGGAGGCGGTCTGCGAGCTCAGGGGTGAAAAACCCGAGAAGCTGCTCCTGCCCACGGCGGAGTTCAGCCTCGACAGCTTCATACCCGACGACTACGTCGCCTCGCCCGCGCAGAAGCTGGCGCTTTACAAGAAGATCGCCCTCGCGAGAAAAGAACGGGACGTCGATCTCATCCTCGAAGAGATGAGGGACCGCTTCGGCCCCGTTCCTCCCGAGTCGGAGAACCTGGTCAACATAGCGCGTCTGCGCATAG
>CBDUSG010000374.1:0-4269 GCA_965369575.1 uncultured bacterium
CGCGACACCGGCAGTTGCGCCGACGCTATCGAGGAGGCAATCGACAAGCTGGACGCCGAGACTCCGTCGCGAACTTTTAGTCTGGAGTATGCGGACGCAGCCCGAGTGGCCGAGATGATAAAGCGGATTCTCGGGTCCTCCGGCCAGGTCGTCGAGGCCGATCCTCGGACTCACTCGGTATACGTCGCGACCACGCCGGCCAAGCTCGAGCACATCGCGTCTCTCATTCCTCAGTTGGACGCGCGCACCAGGCAGGTGCTTATCGAGGCCGACATATTGGACGTCTCGTCGGGCAAACTCAAGGAACTCGGCATAGAATGGGAGTTGCGTCTCGACTATTCCGGCGGCGATAACGAAGCCGTCATCGGCATCGGAACGGGGAGAGCGTCGAGCGACGAGCCCGCGACCGGTAGCGTCTCGTTCGGCACGCCGACGATCACGATCCCGGCGATTGTGGACGCTGCGGGCATAACCATCACGCCGGAGCAAGTCATTCCCGGAACCGATTTCAATGCCTCGATCCAGGCCCTTATAGAGGACAGCTCCACCAGGACCCTGTCGCGGCCGCGGATACTCGTTCTCGACGGGCATCCTGCGCGGTTCGAAGTCTCGACTATGGAGCCGTACGCCAACACGGTCTACAGCGAGAACGGCGGCGTGGCGTCGCTCGATATCCAATTCCTCGACATCGGAATCATCCTCGAGACGATTCCGCATATCAACGGCGAGGGCTACGTGACGCTCGAAATCAGGCCGGAAATAAGCGTGTTGGTGCGGGAGGAGTTCTTCGACACGACCATCGTGCTCGACGAGGGCGGGGCGCTATCGAACAGAATCCGTGTTCCCGTCAAGTCGCAGAGCAAGGCCAACACCACAATAATGATTCGTGATAACCAAACCATCGCCATCGGCGGGCTCCGCTCGAGCGAGGACACCGAGACGATCCGCAAGGTGCCCATCCTCGGCGACATACCCCTGCTGGGAATCCCTTTCAGGAACCTCAATCAGCAAGCCGGCGAGCGCGAACTCATCATATTCATCACTCCCCACATCGTTTCCCCCGACTTCTCGTCTCCGGAGGCTGGACTCCTGGCGCAGGGAGAAGAAACACGGGGGAGATGAGGCCCTCGAGGACTGATCGGGGTGTTGCCCAAATCGAAGATTATGGATTCCCCGGCCAAGCCGTGGAATGACACCACGGCAATTCTTAAGTTTTCTGTCGTTCCCGCGAATGCGGGAATCCAGTGACACAGCAGGCAAGGATTTGGGCAACACGCTGTGATGACCTGACCCGCGAAGGCGGAGGGAGCCTTTTTCAGCGGGCGGCCCTCCACATGGCGGAGACCTGTGGCGGCCGGGCTCTTTCCTTTTTCGCATTGGAAAACTGCGCTTGCATCCGGGCTTGCATCCGACGCCGGCTTGACGCGGCCCGGGGCGGGGCTCTCATCCGAATTTAAAATCCGCCGCCGGCTCCAAATGGGGGAGGGGAGTGAGGTTATTCGCTCTGTTCCGAAGGAATCATTCCGAGCTTGCGTTTGGTCTCGAGCACGATCTCGGCGGAGATGTCAGGATTCTCTTTGAGGAATTTGCGCGAGTTCTCGCGGCCCTGTCCGATGTGTTCGTTATTGTATGAGAACCACGCGCCGCTCCTGGTGAGCACTCCCGCCTCGGCTGCAACGTCGATCAAGCTGCTCTCTTTGGAAATCCCCTCGGCGAACAGGATGTCGAACTGCGCCTCTTTGAAGGGAGGCGCGACCTTGTTCTTGACGACTTTGGCTCTCGTGCGCGCGCCGATGATCTCCTGGCCGTCCTTTATCGTTCCGAGCCGTCTGACATCGAGCCGAACCGAGGAGTAGAACTTGAGCGCGCGGCCGCCGGGCGTCGTCTCCGGGTTGCCGAACATTACGCCGATCTTCTCGCGGAGCTGGTTGATGAATATCACGGTCGTCTTCGACTTGTTGATCGAGGCCGTCAGCTTGCGCAGCGCCTTCGACATCAGCCGTGCCTGCAGCCCCATCTGCTGGTCGCCCATCTCGCCCTCGATCTCCGCTCGCGGCGTGAGCGCGGCCACCGAGTCGATCACGACAATGTCGAGCGCCGCGCTGCGCACGAGCATGTCGGTTATCTCGAGCGCCTGCTCGCCGCTGTCGGGCTGCGAGATCAGCATCTCGTCGATGTCCACGCCGAGGAGTTGCGAGTAATCCGGATCGAGCGCGTGCTCGGCATCGATGAAGGCGGCCACCCCGCCCGCCTTTTGCGCCTGAGCGACTATGTGCAGCGCGAGAGTGGTCTTGCCTGACGATTCGGGCCCGAAAATCTCGATTACCTTGCCGCGCGGGATACCGCCCACGCCGAGCGCGATGTCGAGCGCGAGGATGTCCGTCGCGATAGCGGGAACGCGCGAAGCGAGCGCAGCCTCGCCGAGCTTCATTATCGAGCCCTTGCCGAACTGCTTTTCGATCTGTGAAATGGCGATCCCCAACGACTTTTCTTTTCTGTCAGCGTCTTTCTCGGCCATTTTTGATCCCCTCTATAGAGAGTCGCATGCGGATAGAAGCCTGCGGCTTCGGCACCCAGTGATTACATGCAGATTCCAGCAGATTCTATAGGATAAGGCAGCCGTTTGCAAGCTAATATTTTTCCGAATAGTGTCGTCGCAGGAATATGATGCTCGAGTCACCGGAGCGGGATCGCCTTCAGTTCGGTGTAGACGGGGCCCGAGGAGTGCGTTTTGCTCTTCATCACCGATATCTTGTCGGCGCGCATCGAACCGATGAAGATGTTTCTCTCCTCCTCGAGCAGCCGGCACAGGTTGGATATCCCCTGCCGACCCTTGACGCGGCCGATGGTCAGATGCGCCTTGAACTCCCTGTCTTCCCTGGGAAATCCGACGTGCTCGAGTTCGCCCTCGACCTTTTGCTGCAGCTTTTTCACTTCTTCGGTCCCTTTTTCGATGCCCAGCCAGACGACCTTGGGGCGCTTCATGCCCGGGAAACAGCCGACAGCCTTCATCTCGAGGTCTATCGGGCCGAAACCCTCGGCCGCCCGCTCGCATGCGGCATATACCTCGGGAAGCATTTTCTCGTCGACGCCCCCGAGGAATTTTAGGGTAAGATGCGTGTTTTCGGGCGCGACCCACCTGACACTCGCTTTAGACGAGGCGAACCTCTCGACGACCTCGGTGAGCGTGTTGTGCAGCGAGCCGTCGAGATTGATCGCTATAAAAGTCCGAACCGCGGTCATGTTTTTTTAACCTTCAGCGGTGCGCTCGCCGCCGGCCCTCCGGGCGTCGTAAAGATGCAGAGGTATGCCGATATCGGCCACCTTCAGTTGGCCGGTGTAGTTGCGCGCCCGCGGGTTTTCGAACGCTTTCTTGGGAAGCTGGAATGTGACCGTCGCGTTGGCGACAACGGCCGCGCCGAGCGGCATGCCGGTGGTTCCGTCAAGGCCCGAGGGTATGTCGACGGCGAGAACCGGGCAGCCGGCCTCGTTTATCAGTGGTATCACGTCGCCATATAAACCCGTAACCTCGCCGGAAAGGCCGGTGCCCAGCAGCGCGTCGATGATGAGCCCGCATCGCCTCATTCGCCGCCGAAGCTGCGGCAGCGATTTTTTGGTAACCTTGATTATGGGAACACCCATCTGCCTGAGGATGCGAAGGTTGACGCGGGCGTCGCCCCTTATCTTCGACATCGCGCCCACGACGAAAACGTCGGTCTCGACGCCGTTGTTGATCAGGTGCCGCGCGACGACGAAGCCGTCGCCGCCGTTGTTGCCGAGCCCGCAGAACACGAGCGCAGGCGACTCGGTTCCGGCCAGACTCCTGTAAGCGGCCTCGAAAACCGCGCGTCCGGCGTTTTCCATGAGTACCACGCCGGGAATGCCGACCACGTCGATGGCGAACGCGTCGATGCGCCTCATTTCTTCGGGTGTCACATATCTGAGCGTCATGGTTTTCCCCGCCGCATCAGGAGTCTCGAAAACTCGAGGTCCCAGAGAATATTAGCAATACTAACACAGCGCGACCGCCTTTTTCAATCGAGCACACATGCAACCCCAATGGAACCCGCCGTAAGGCTCGTCCATCTCTTAAAAAGCACTATCAACAGATTACGCTGATTAACGCAGACGCCGTCCCCGGCTCGGTCGGGGATAACGGGGCTAAGAAAAGAAATCTGTGAAAATCTGCGAAATCTGTGGATAAAAAATCCTTGAAAAGAGTATGTTCCCATTTCATGAAGCGTACTGACCAACCTTTTCACTTGATAG
>CBDUSG010000375.1:0-4262 GCA_965369575.1 uncultured bacterium
ATAGGAGAAAAATGAAAAAATCAATATTGGCCGCAGTACTGTTGTTCGCCGTCGCTTCGACCGCTTATGGCGGCACGATCGAGGGAAAGATCGAGGCCAGGCGTGTCAGAAGGGCCAGCAATATTGTCGTGTACGTGGACAAGGTCGAAGTTAGCGGGGAATTTTCTCCGCCGGCAGAACACGCCGTGATGGATCAGAAAGATCTGACGTTCATACCGCACGTGCTGCCGATTCTCGTTGGGACCACAGTTGACTTCCTCAACAGCGACACTATTCTGCACAATGTCTTTACACCCGACAAGATCGCCGACAAATTCAACCTCGGCACCTATTCTCAGGGTGTCCACAAATCGCATACTTTCAGCAGTCTGGGCAACGCAGTTGTTCTGTGCAACGTGCACCCGGAAATGGAGGCGTATATCGTTGTGCTGGAGACGCCTTATTTTGCGGTCACCGACACGGGAGGGAAATATAGCATTCCCGACGTTCCCGCCGGCTCCTACACGCTGAAGACCTGGCACGAAAAGCTCAAAGAGGGAAGCCAATCCGTGACCGTGCCCGAAGACGATGTCGTCCAGGCCGATTTCTCGCTGCGCCGGTAAGACGGATACCAATCGGATATATAGAATGGGCAAAATCCCTTACAAATTCATTTCGGTTGGAGAGGAGTGGTTTTTCCGCAATGTAAAATGTCGGGTCGCCTGTCCCGCACACACCGATGTCCCGACTTACATAAACCTTGCCCTTAACGGCAGGTGCGAGGAATCCTACCTCGTGAACAAGAAGGCCAACCTGTTCCCGGCGGTGCTGGGGCGGGTCTGCACGCATCAATGCGAGGCGGCCTGTCGCAGGAGCGATATAGACGAGCCGGTCGCCATTAGATCGCTCAAACGCTATGTTTCGGATGAAACCGTGAGACAGCGCCGGTTCCGAAGGTCATCGTCATCCACGGAGCAAACGGATCGCAGCGTTGCAGTCATCGGCGCCGGTCCGGTCGGCCTGACAGCCGCGCACGACTTAGTACTTATGGGCCACCAAGTAACGGTATATGAAAGCCGTTCCGCCGCCGGAGGGATGCTGGCTCTGGGCATTCCCGAATATCGGTTGCCCCGCGTGGTGACGGAACTGGAAATTGATTACATCCGAGAACTCGGTGTAATTATCCTCACGAACTGTCCGATAGGCGATAAGCTCAGCTTCGACGGACTCCGGGCGAACCACGACGCCGTGATTATCACTGTCGGCGCCCATAAGGGACTCCGACTGGGAATCCCCGGTGAGACGCTCGACGGTGTCTACGACTGTGTGGACTTTCTGCGCGATGTAAACCTTGGGAGCTGGCGAAAGCCCGGGAACAAGATTGTCGTCATCGGCGGCGGCAATTCGGCCATAGACTCCGCACGCACGGCGCTCCGTCTTGGGGCGGAGGAGGTGTGGATCGATTCCACCGATGCAGCTCGAACGGCCCTGCGCCTCGGCGCATCGGAGTTGAGCATACTTTACCGGCGAACAAGAGAAGAGATGCCTGCCGACTCGCATGAAATAGATGAAGCCGAGCAGGAAGGCGTTCATCTTTACTACCTGACATCTCCCGTCGAAATTCTGGGAGAGGAAGGACGTGTGACCGGGCTGCGATGCATCCGCATGCGCCTGAGCGAAGGGACCGACGCGTCCGGCCGCAAAAGGCCCGTCCCTGTGAAAGGTTCCGAGTTTGTTATCGCGTGCGATACGATCATATCAGCGATCGGACAGGCCCCCGGCGTTGATTTCTTGCGCGAGGGGCAGGAACTGAAGCTGACGCCCTGGGATTCCGTCGACGTCGATGAAAGTTCAATGAGCACTTCCCTGCCCGGCGTCTTCTCAGCAGGCGACGCCGTGACCGGACCCAAATCCGTCATAGAAGGCGTGGCCGCGGGCCACAGGGTCGCCCGCTCAGTGCACGCGTACGTGAGCGATCTGGAAGAGAGGGTACCTCTTCCGCATCTGGAAACTCATTCGGAAAGTGTGGACTTGACCGTGCTCAGTGATGATTTCGACCGTTTGAGCCGAATCGAGCCGAGGACGCTCCCTGTCGACGCGCGGGCGTTTTCCTTTGAAGAGGTCGAGCGCGGTTTCGACCACGAGGAGTCCCTTCGCCAAGCGCGTCGGTGTCTGCGCTGCGACCATAACATCATGGTCGATCCCGCGCGGTGTATCCTCTGCGGCGGATGTGTGGACGTGTGCCCCAACAACTGCATCAGCCTTATCAGCGCCGACAGCATAGAAGGAGACGCACCCGAGCCGGCGGAAGCAGAAGAGCGGGGCGCGGCGTTTGCCCTGATTCTGGACGAAAGGGTCTGCGTTCGGTGCGGGACGTGCGTTGAGCGATGCCCTGTCGACGCCATCAGCATGGTTAAATATGAATTTCTGGAGGTTTGACAGACCGTGACGACTAAACCGACAGCAGAAAACACTTCGACAGGCGGCGAACGGGAAGACACCCTCTCGCGCCGCACATTATTCCGCGCGGGCCTGGGCGGAATCGCCGGGGCCGCCCTGGCAACGATGGGTGGGCTCGGCAATTTCCTCTATCCGAAGGTTCTTTTTGAGCCGCCTCAGGTCTTCCTCGCGGGACGACCGAGGGACTATCCCGTGGGCGCCGTCAACTCCAAGCTCAAAGAGACCAACGGCGTGTGGATCGTGAGGAACACAGAGGGGATTTATGCGCTCGTCGCCATCTGCACCCACCTTGGCTGCTCGCCCAACTGGTTCAAAGACGAAGGAATTTTCAAGTGCCCCTGTCACGGAAGCAATTTCAATATTGAGGGCGACGTCATAGCGGGGCCCGCGCCCGAGCCTCTCTACAGGGCGGCGGTGAAGGTGAACCCGTTTGGGCAAATTGTTGTCGACAAAGCGGTTCAGGCCAACGAGGGCGACGAACGCGAATCTGAACAGTTTGTTCTCCGGCAGGTGGTCTAGATGAAGGCATTGCATAGACTCGTCAGAACCGTGGCTGATTCCCCCGTGTGGAAATCGATCTTTCGCCATGGCGTCCCACGAGACAATCGCAACCGGGTGCTCGCGGTAATAACGAATGTGTTCCTTCATCTCCATCCGGTGAAAGTCCATCGGAAGGGAATCGAGGTCACCCACACTTTCTGCCTCGGCGGGCTCTCGTTCCTGATGTTTATTGTCCTCACGGTAACGGGCGTGCTGCTGATGTTTTATTATGTGCCCGATGTGGGCAGGGCATACAACGATATGAAGGACCTCGCCTACGTGGTGCCCCTGGGAATGGTCCTTCGTAATATGCACCGGTGGTCGGCCCATGCCATGGTGCTGCTCGTCATACTCCATATGGGCAGGGTCTTTTACACGGGCAGTTACCGGCCGCCGAGGGAATTCAATTGGGTTGTCGGCGTTCTGCTGTTGGTTTGCACGCTGCTGCTCAGTTTCACGGGGTACCTGCTGCCGTGGGACCAGCTCGCGTACTGGGCCGTGACCGTCGGAACCAACATGGCCAGGGCGACCCCGTTCCTGGGCCACAAGGGACCGTTCGCCATGACGTCGGTCGATAACGACGTCAGATTTGCCATGCTGGGCGGAACCATTATCGGCCAGAACGCCCTCATTCGTTTCTATGTTCTGCACTGCGTTGTGGTGCCGCTCGCTGCGGCGGCTCTGATGGCAGTCCATTTTTGGAGAATCCGAAAGGACGGCGGCATATCGCATCCGCTTTGAGAGGTATGGAATTGACGGAAAACGAAAATACTCACGAAAAGACGAAGCCGGAGGGCGAGCACAGGCTGCTTGCGATCGTCACGGGCACGACTACCAGTTCCCATCTCGACGTTGAAGTGGGAAAGGATGAAGTCCTCGTCTGGCCTCATCTGTTGTACCGCGAGGTTATCGCCGCTCTCCTCGCCATTGTGGTTCTGTGGGTGGTCTCGCTCATGTTCAACGCGCCGCTGGAAGAGCTGGCGAATCCGAATCATTCGCCCAACCCGGCCAAGGCGCCCTGGTATTTCCTTGGGCTGCAGGAAATGCTGGTGTATTTCGATCCATGGATCGCCGGAGTCTTGCTGCCGACCTTCATCGTCATCGGCTTAATGGCGATTCCTTACTTGGACCCCACGCGCGATCATGTCGGCTCCTACAGGACCGGCTCCCGGGGGCCCGGAGTGGCCGTGTTCACTATCGGAATGACCATGTGGTTTGCGCTGATCATAATAGGGACCGTGTTTCGCGGGCCGAGCTGGGGCTGGTACTGGCCATGGGAAAGC
>CBDUSG010000376.1:0-4261 GCA_965369575.1 uncultured bacterium
TTGCCAGCCATGAGCATCGGCTTCACTGTTTTCTCCTCTAAGATGGTGTCTGACCGACAGTTGCATCAAATTATATCATAAGCTATCGGTTTGTTCAACCAGAACTTTTCTCGCTCTTTGGACATCTTTCTTGATCTGGTCGGTGAGCGCCTCGAGCGAGGGGAATTTCTCTTCCTCTCTCAGTTTTTCGACAAACGTGATCTCTATCTCCTCGCTATAGATATCCTGATAGAAATCCATGATGTGGACCTCCACCGTTCTCCTCTTTTCCTCGGTAACGGTCGGCCTGTAGCCTATGTTGAGAGTGCCGTATTTTCGGGCTCCCTCGACGTCGACCTGTACCGCGTAGATGCCGTTTGGCGGAATCGCCTCGTGATGCGGCTCGATGTTGGCGGTCGGGAACCCGATCTCCCTGCCGAGGCGGGAGCCCTCGACGACGTCGCCGGTGATGGAATATCTGCGGCCGAGGCCCTGGGCGGCCCGGTCGAGGTCTCCGTCGAGCACGAACTGCCTGATGAGAGTGCTGCTGACGACGCGGCCGTCGACCTCGAGGCCGTCCAGCTGTTCGACCTCGTACCCGTTTTCCTCGCCCATCTCCCGCAGCAGGTTGACATCGCCCGCGCGCCCCTTGCCGAACCGACAGTCGTATCCCTCGACCATCACTTTCATGCCGAGAGCATCTACGAGGAAATCCTTGACGAAGCTGCGCGCTTCGATCCCCGCGAACTCGGGCGTGAAGCGTATCAGGCACAGAGCGTCAATGCCGAGAGATTCGATGAGTTCTTTTTTCTTGTTTGTTGACGTCAGCAGATCGGGCGCGGTATCCGGCATCAGGACCTCGCGCGGATGCGGGTCGAAAGTGACCACGCAGCTGGAGCCGCCGATGTGCTTGGCCCTCTCGGTGACCCTCCGGATTATCTTCTGATGTCCCAGATGAATACCGTCGTATATGCCGAGTGTGAGGCAGAGAGAAGGCAACTGCGGAATCTGCTTGTCTTCGTTGGTAAATGTGAGCATCGCTGAATTTCCGTCAACGTGTCAATCCGGCGCGGGCGGTCTGCGTCCCGAGGCGGTGGCCAACACCTTCTTCGGGCAAAACGATACCTCCCCGCCTTCGTAGACCAGTTTTCCGATGGCCAGAAGCTCGCCGTCGGGCCCGAGCGCCTGCGCCCATTCGCTTTCTCGTTCCGGCGGTTCCGTTCCCGGGCCGACGGTCACCGCAACGCCGTGCGAGAGCTTTTCCGCCTGATCCTGCGTGCAGTCGACGGCCGGCATATGCGCGAGCGCTTCCGAGGGGGGCACGAGAGCATCGACTATTTTTTTGCGCGTGTCCAGCGCGGCCAGAGAGGCCGCGTCGGCGACTTCGAACGTGCCGATCGCCAGGCGCCTCAGCGATTCGAGGCATCCACCCACGCCTATGGCGTCGCCGAGATCGTTGCAGAGCGTGCGCACGTACGTGCCCTTAGAGCATTCGACGAGAAACTCCACCCTCGGCGGCTGCACGCGCTCTATTTCGAGCCGGCTGATCCGGATCGTCCTCGGCTCGAGGTGAACTTCCTCGCGTCGTCTCGCCCGTTTGTACGCTCGCACGCCGCCGACTTTGACGGCCGAGTATGCGGGCGGCGTCTGCTGTATGCGCCCGACGAATGAACGCGCGGCCTTGCAGACGCGTTCGCTCGATATGTTTTCCGCCGGTTTTCGGTCGACGACCTCGCCCTCGATGTCCTGTGTGTCTGTCCGTACGCCGAGCAGAGCGGTCGCGCGGTAGACCTTGTCCCGGCCTTCGATGAAGCCGGCGATCTTCGTCGCGCCGCCCACGCACAGAATCAGGAGGCCGCTCGCCAGCGGATCGAGCGTGCCGGTGTGCCCTACCTTGAGCGGCCGCACGAGTTTTCTGATCGAAGCCACGACGTCGTGGGAGGTCATGCCGGTCGGTTTATCGACCGGCAGCAGCCCGCCGGTGCGAACTCGCGGGGCGAGCTCGCCGGCGTCGCGCATGTGAGTATCAGTGCCCATCGGTCCGGGGCGCGCCGCTTCGGCTTTCGGACAAGGCTTTTCGGACCGCCGCGAAGATCTTTTCCTTGACCTCTTCCAACGAGCCCTCGATGTTGCAGCCGGCGGCTCTGCGGTGGCCGCCGCCACCGAAACCGGCTGCGATCTGGTTGACGTCGATGCGGCTCTTCGATCGCAGGCTCACCTTGATGTCGCTCATGGTTTCCCGGAAAAGCAGCGCGACTTCGACGTCCCTTATAGGTCTTCCGTAGCCCACTATGTCGTGCGTGTCCTCTGCGGTCGCGCCGGCCTGCTCGAGCATGGCGCGCGTGATCGTTATGCAGGATATTCCGTCATCGATCTCGAGGGTTCCGTGCGCGCGGGCGGCTATCAGGGCCGCCTGGGGGCTCATCTTTTCGTGTATTTCCCGATATACGTTGTCCGGGCTTACGCCCATCTCGATGAATCGGGCCGATATGTCGTGCGCCCGAGGCGTCGTGTTGCCGAATCTGTAAGAACCCTTATCGGTCATGATCGCCGTATAAAGCGCCTCGGCTGCGACTATGTCGATCGGCTCATCCATTGTTTCGTACAGATCGCAGATTATCTCTCCGACGGCGGAAACCTCGGGCATTTTGATGTTGATGTGCCCGAAATCGGCGTTATCTTCGTGGTGGTCCAGGTTGATCCACAACGGGATCTCATTTATCAGCGCCTCGCACTCGTCTCCCGCGCGCTTGACGCTGGGACACTCGAGAAAAATCGCGGCGTCGAAGGGCCCGGACGGCGCCGACGATACAATCTCGTCCGAGCGCCTGAGAAAACGGTATATTTCGGGAACGCCGTCCCGGTCGTAAGCGACGACCCTTTTTCCCTTTCGCTCGAGTAACGTTGAAAGGGCGATCAGCGAGCCTATCGCGTCGCCGTCGGGATCGATGTGCGAGAGGAGTAGAAACGAGTCGTTGCCTTCTATGGCCTCGATCAGGGGGCGCAGGTCATTCATCATCGGATACGCTGTCTTCTTTTGGAGCTACCGAGTCGATGAGCGCCAGGATGCGGGAGCCTTCCTCGATGGAGTCGTCATAAACGATGCTGATCTCCGGGACGTACTTGAGCCGGAGGCGATGTCCGAGCTCGCGCCGGATGTAGCCCGCCGCGCTGCGGAGCCCGGCAATCGATGATTTCCTTTTGCTTTCGCTGCCAAGAACGCTGACGTGGACTTTGGCGCGGCGTAAATCAGCGGTGAGGTCGACCGAGGTGACGGACACGAAGGCTACGCGGGGATCCTTGATTTCCCGCAGTATCATGTCGCTGATTTCCTGTCTGAGCAGCTGTCCAACGCGTTTCTGACGGTTTCCCATGGCTGTCATCTCTTAAGCGCGCGGGCGCTTTTTTCAGATTATCTCGATGCTGTAGTCCAGAATCTCGGCCTCGAAGCTTTCCTCTACAAACCTTACGACCTCGGCCAGGATTCGGCTTGCGTGTGTCCTGTCATTGGAAACGCAGCAGACGCCGAGCGTCGCGCGCTGCCATAAATTGTTGTTGTCGACCTCTGCGATGGAGACGTTGAACTTACGGCGGGTCCTGTCCTTAATACTGCTGAGAACTTTCCTCTTGCCTTTCAGTGAGGTGTTCCCCCGGAGCAGCAGGTCTATTTCGAGGACGCCCACAAACATTTTTTAAAGCGTTCGGGCCACTTCTTCTATGCGATAGCTCTCGAGCGCGTCGCCCTCTTTTATATCGTTGAAGTTTTCAAGCCCGATACCGCATTCGGTCCCTGCGGGGGCGCTGCGGGCGAAATCCTTATAACGCTTGAGTGATGAAATCCCACCGTCGTATACAATGACGCCATCGCGAACGAGTCTGATCTTTTCGCCGGCCACGATTTCGCCTTCGGTAACCCTGCAGCCCGCGACCGTCCCGACCTTGCTGACCCCGAAAGTCTGAAGCACATCGGCCCGGCCGAGGAATATTTCTCTCTTTTCCGGCTCGAGAAGGCCTTCCATCGCGGCCCTTACATCGTCTATCAGGTCGTATATCACGCGGTAGAGGCTGTAATCGACCTTTTCCTTTTCCGCAAGCTCACGCGCCTTGGTGTCGGGGCGAACGTTGAAGCCGATGAGCAGCGCGTTGGACGCCGACGCCAGGATGACGTCCGACTCGGTTATTCCGCCCACGCCCGCGTGTATCACATTCAGTTTGACGCTTTCAGTCGGCAGCTTCATCAGCGAGTCCTGCAGCGCGACCACCGAGCCCTGCACATCGCCCT
>CBDUSG010000377.1:0-4250 GCA_965369575.1 uncultured bacterium
CCGAGCACGGTGCGCCCGTGGCGGCCGTTGTCGAACAGCGCGTCGACGGCCTCCTGAAGCATTCGTTTTTCGTTGCGGATGATGACCTCGGGCGCCTTGAGTTCTATCAGTCTTTTCAACCGATTATTGCGGTTGATGACGCGGCGGTAAAGGTCGTTAAGGTCGCTGGTGGCATATCGGCCGCCCTCCAGCGGGACGAGCGGCCTGAGGTCGGGCGGAATCACCGGTACTATGTCGAGAATCATCCATTCGGGCTTGTTGCCTGATTTTCGTATGGCTTCGGCGACACTGAGCCGCTTGTTTATCTTCTTTTTCTTCTGTTTCGAGTTGGATTCCTTAAACTCGGCGTGAAGCTGGGCGCAGAGCTTGTCGATGTCTATATCCTTTAGGAGTTTTTTGACGGCCTCGGCACCCATTTTCGCTTCCCAATCGTACCCGAACTCTTCGCGCGCCTTGCGAAAGGCGTCCTCGTTGAGGGTCTGCATCTTCTTAAGCGGCGTCTTGCCGGGATCGATCACGATGTATTCTTCGAAGTAGAGGACCTTTTCGAGGGTGCGCACGCTGAGGTCGAGCAGGTTGCCGATGCAGCTCGGCGTCGTCTTGAAGAACCAGATGTGAGAGACGGGCGAGGCCAGCGTTATTTGCCCCATCCGCTCGCGCCTGACGCGGGCCTCGGTCACTTCGACTCCGCACCTGTCACAGGTTATGCCGCGGTGTTTGACCTTTTTGTATTTTCCGCAGCTGCATTCCCAGTCCTTGACGGGCCCGAAGATCCTCTCGCAGAAAAGGCCGTCCTTTTCGGGCTTGAAGGTACGGTAGTTTATGGTTTCAGGCTTTTTCACTTCTCCGCGCGCCCATTTCCGGATGACGTCGGGGGAAGCGAGCTTGATCATGATCGAGTCGAATTTCTCACCGGTTGTGACCGTGTACTCAGACACCTTGTCTACCCTCCATATTTGTCAGGAAAGCTCTGGTTCAAAGGGATCGAGGGCCGCCGCGGCCGGCCCCTGTTCGGCCTCATCGACCACTTTCCTCAGCTTCTGCACGTCGAGGCACAGGCCTTGCATTTCCTTGAGCAGCACATTGAACGACTCGGGCGTGCCGGTTTCCAGCCGGTCCTGGCCCTTGACTATGGCCTCGTAGGCCTTGGCGCGACCCGAGACGTCGTCGCTTTTGATCGTTAGAAGCTCCTGCAGGATGTTGGCGGCGCCGTACGCCTCCAGGGCCCATACCTCCATCTCGCCGAAACGCTGTCCGCCGAACTGGGCCTTGCCTCCGAGCGGCTGCTGCGTGACGAGCGAGTAGGGCCCGATGGCGCGCGCGTGTATTTTGTCGTCGACGAGGTGGGCGAGCTTCATCATGTATATGTACCCGACGGTGATGTCCTGGTCGAACGGACGGCCCATGCGCCCGTCGTAAAGAATCGTCTTTCCGCTCTTGGGCAGGCCGGCCTTGACCAGGAAGGCCTTGATCTCTTCCTCGCTGGCGCCGCTGAAAACGGGGGAGGTCACCCTCATCCCGAGCTCTTTGGCGGCCCAGCCGAGATGCGTCTCCAGTATCTGCCCCACGTTCATCCGCGAAGGCACGCCGAGCGGGTTGAGTACGATCTCAACCGGCGTGCCGTCGGGCAGGAACGGCATGTCTTCCTCGGGCAGAATCTTCGCCACGACGCCCTTGTTGCCGTGGCGTCCGGCCATTTTGTCGCCCACCGAGAGCCTGCGCTTGGCGGCGACGTATACCTTGACCATCTTGATCACGCCAGGGGGAAGCTCATCGCCCTTTTTGAGCAGGTCGAGGGATTGCTCCTTGTGGGTCAGCAGCCGGTTCTCGCGCTCCTGCGTCTGCATGAGAAGCCTCTCGAGGCCTGCCTGGATGTCGCTGTCCGAGACTTTCAACAGGAACAGGTGCTCATAATCGGCATGGTCGAGGTCTTCGGGACGGATTATGTGTCTTTGCTTGAAAATGACGTGTTCGGTCTTTCCGTCGATCACGTCTCTGCTCGCTCTGGCGCCGTCGAGCAGCTTCCGTGCCGAATCCATGCATTCGGAGCGCAGACGGACTATCTCGTAACGGAACCTTTGCTCTATTTTTTTCTGCTCTCTTTTCTCGCTTATTTTGGCCTTTTCGTCTTTTGTGCGCTCTTTGCGGGAGAACACCTTGACGTCGATGACCGTGCCCTCGACGCCCGGCGGCACCCTGAGCGAGGCGTCGCGCACGTTCTCGGCCTTTTCACCGAAGATGGCCCTGAGCAGCTTCTCCTCCGGGGCAAGCTCGGTTTCGCCCTTCGGGCTCACCTTTCCGACAAGGATGTCGCCGTGCCGGATCTCGGCCCCGATGCGGACAATACCGTCCTCATCCAAGTCTTTTAGCGCCTCTTCGCTGACATTGGGCATGTCGCGGGTTATTTCTTCGCGTCCCAGCTTGGTGTCGCGCGACTCTATATCGAACTCTTCGACGTGGATGGAGGTGAATGTATCTTCTTTTACGATTTTCTCGCTGACGAGGATGGCGTCCTCGAAGTTGTATCCTTCCCACGGCATAAAGGCCACGAGCACGTTGCGGCCGAGCGCGAGTTCACCTTGGTCGGTCGCGGGGCCGTCGGCGATTACTTCGCCCTTTTTGACCCGCTGGCCCTCATGCACGATCGGCCTTTGGTTTATGCAGGTTCCCTGGTTGGAACGGACGAACTTCTGCAGCCAGTAGATATCCTCGCGCGGGCCTTCCCTGCCGGGTGCGCTGCCCCTGCGCCTGACTATGATGCGCTCGGCGGTGACGCTCTCGACGGTGCCGTTGTGTTCGGCAATGATGACGGCGCCCGAGTTCTTGGCGGTTATCCTCTCCATGCCGGTTCCCACGATGGGCGCCTCGGCAATCAGGAGCGGAACCGCCTGGCGCTGCATGTTCGAGCCCATCAGGGCGCGGTTGGCGTCGTCGTGCTCCAGGAACGGGATGAGGGCGGCGGCCACGCTGACCAGCTGTTTGGGCGATACATCCATGTATTCGACCGTGGCGGCGGACATCAACTTAAAGTCGCCCAGATGCCGACACAGCACGAGTTCGTTTTCGAACCGGCTGCGCTTGTCCAGCGGCGCATTGGCCTGGGCTATGATGAAGCGGTCTTCCTCGTAGGCCGACAGGTATTCGATCTTGTCGGTGACCTTTCCTTTGTCCGCCTTCCGATACGGCGTCTCGAGAAAACCGAACTTGTTTATCCTGGCATATGTGCTGAGCGAGGCCATGAGCCCGATGTTGGGACCTTCCGGCGTCTCGACCGGGCATATCCTGCCGTAGTGCGTCGGATGAACGTCGCGGACCTCGAATCCCGCCCTCTCCCGGCTCAGGCCGCCCGGGCCGAGCGCGCTGAGGCGCCGCTTGTGCGTGAGCTCGGCCAGCGGATTGGTCTGGTCCATAAAGTGGGAAAGCGGGCTCCGGCCGAAGAAGTCCTTTATGACGGCGCTCACCGGCTTCGGATTTATGAGGCTCTGCGGCGTGACGGCGTCCATCTCCTGAAAATTCATGCGCTCCTTGATTGTGCGCTCCATGCGGACGAGCCCTATGCGAATCTGGTTGGCCAGGAGTTCGCCCACGGAGCGGACGCGCCGGTTGCCGAGATGGTCGATGTCGTCGATCTGGCCCTTTCCGTTCTTCAGATTCAGGAGGTAACGGATGGTTTCTATCACGTCCTCGGGCCGGAGGGTGAGCGTTTCCATGGACACCTTGAGATCGAGCTTCCTGTTTATCTTGTATCTGCCCACTGGCGAAAGGTTGTAGCGAGCGGGATCGAAGAACGTTTTCTCGAAGAGCGTCTTGGCCGTGTTGACGGTTGCCGGGTCGCCGGGGCGGATGCGCCTGTAAACCTCGATGAGCGCCTCGGTGGTGGTCTTGATGTTGTCGGCCTCCAGCGTGTTCAGAAGCGCCATCGTCTCGTTTGGCGACTCGAACTTCAGCACCGATACATTCTTAATGCCGCGCTCCAGCAGCGTTGCCAGCAGTTGCTCGGTTATTTTCTCACGCACCGGGGCGATGATCTCGCCCGTGCCCTCGTCCACGACGTCGGCTGCGAGAACGCGGTCGATCATCTCTTCGATGTCGAACCTGGAGCCCTCGGTCATGGCTTTTACCTGGCCGAGCCTCACGTCCTCGAACTCATAGAAAAGGGACATGATATCCGCATCGGTCTCGTGCCCCAGAGCCCTGAGGAAAGCGGTCGCCGGGATGCGCGTGCGCCTGTCGATGTGCATGTAGAGGAT
>CBDUSG010000378.1:0-4246 GCA_965369575.1 uncultured bacterium
TTTGACACATACTGGCAGCGCTCCAGCTTCTCAGAGGACCCGAGACTGAAGAGCGAAACGTTCTCGGAGAGATTCCTGAGACATTTTTCTACATTCGACGAAGCCGAGCGGTACCTCGCCGGTCGTCCGAAACAGCCGCTATTTCTCTTCGCCCACACCTATGTCGTGCACGACTACTGGTTCAAGTACTTTCCCGAAGACAAAAAGATCAGCGAACAGATCGAGGAACTGCAGCAGGAAAAGAGATTTGCGAACGTTGAACTGGCGCATCAGGGCAAATTCATGAACGACGCCACTCCGCAGGAGAGACGGGATCTTTACGCGGCCGCTGTCCTGGAATGCGACAAAAGGCTTTATCAGTTTCTCCGCTTCATAAAGCAGTCTGACCGCTTCTCCGGGGCCAGGATAATAATCACCTCCGACCACGGGGAAGGCCTGGCGGATATTCACGCAGACCGCATCAGCATTTTGCATGCGGGCTCACCATACGCGGACCAGACGAGGGTGCCTCTGATCGTCTGCGGTCCGGGAGTCGGCGAAAGCGATCAACTCGTCGGGGTGGATGACATCGCGGGCACGATCCTCAAGCTCGCAGGCGTCGATCCCGATCCGCCGAAATCCTTGTTCCGGAAAAGGGAAGTCCTCGTCTCCGAATACATCTCTCATACGAGGGAAGGCTCCGCCAGAGCCGTCGCCATCGTGTCGGATGGGGAAAAATACTTATTGTCCGAGGATGGCGATCTTCGCCTGTTCCGGGACCGTGATGATTCGGCCGACCTGATCGGCTCGCCGTTTTCTCCATTTTACGGATGGGCCGCCGCCGAAGGACTGTATCCCAAGGAGGGGCCGTATCCTCAATGGGATACGCCCGAGGTGCGATGGGCCTACGGACCGCGCACGACGCTCAGATTCGCCGCAGATGGCGGGCCCTCCCGCCTGGCATTGAGCTTCATGCGCAACGAGGCAGCCGAACAGACCATGCGGATATACCTGAACGACGACCTGCTGAACGAATACGAGTTCGGACTCGACTTTCGGTTTCACCATATGCTGCTCCCGCTGCAGCCACGCGCGGGAGAGAACACGCTCGTGTTCGAATATGAGCATCAACAGGGCGACCGACGGCTGGCGGTCTGCTTCAAGCGGATCATGATACTGCCGGAGCGGACCGGGCAGTTGCTTCCGAGAGAACTGCTCGATTGGCATGCCGAAGAATTCCCTTTCACGGGATGGCAGGACGCCTCCGGCCTGGGCCCCGAGGAGGGCCCCTACCCGCAATGGGGGCTGCCCGTGATTCGATGGGGGCTCGCCCCGCGGACCGAGCTTGCCTTCGAAGCCGAAGGCGGACCGCTGGCGCTCGACATCGTCTGCGGAACTTCCCAGCTGCCGTGGCAGGAGCTGACGATCCTGTTGAACGGAGAGCAGGTGGGACGGTACAGCATCAGCCGTCCCGGCGAATTCAGCGACATCCGCATCACGCTTAGTCCACGCGTCGGCCCCAATTCGCTGACCATAGAATATCAGGCCTGGGACAAGACCGACTCGAAACGGCAGCGGGCGCTGCTTTTCAAGCGGCTGCGAATCGTGCCGCCGGAGCTGTCGGGCTATCTGGATGAAGACGCATGAAGACACGTAGAATGACGACCAGGGCGAAGGCGTGGCTTATATTGTCGCTGGCGCTCGCAGCCGTTTCAACATCGTGCCTACGCGGATCAACCGAAGCGCCCGAGCGGCCCCCGAACATCGTCCTGATCAGCATAGACGGTCTCAGAGCGGACTATCTGACGGCCGAGCATATGCCGCTGCTCGACGGCTTCGCCCGAAAACGTTGCCGCGTCTACACCAATGCCTACTCGAATTCGACGTGGTCAAAGCCGAGCCACGTGACCATGCTCTCGGGCCTTTTACAGTCGCAGCACGGCGTCGAATACGCCAACAGCTTCATCCCGCCCGAGCTGCCGATGATCCAGCAGAAAATGAAGAGAGCCGGATATACGACGGCCGCATTCGTGGATGGGGAAGACGTCGGCCGAAAATGGGGATTCGGCAGAGGCTTCGACAAATTCTACCAGTCATTCGAGGCCTATGAGAATCCTGACATGGAAGATACCGCCTTCAAAGAGAGAATTGGAGGGCGGGCCGCCTCGCTCGACGAGGCCGAAAAATTTCTCGTGAGCCATCCGGAGCAGCCGGTCTTCATGTTTGTCCAGATCGGCGCGGTCGGCGGGTATGGCCAGGCGGCTCCCGGGAATCATGAAAAGGCGCAATCCGAGGCCGGGGGCTCCCCCGCAGAAAGGCGCCGCCTTTACGCCGACGCCGTCCTGGAGTTCGACAAAAGACTCGACCGGTTCATGAATCTGTTGCGATATTCCTCCATCTTTCATGGCGCCACAGTGATGATCACGTCGGCACACGGTGAGGGTCTGGGAGACGTCCACGATGGCGTCTCGAGCCACGGCCACGCAAAAGCGCCATACTCGGACCAGATCGACGTGCCGCTCATTGTATATGGACTTGAAAACGGGACGACAAATCGACTCGTAGGAGTGGACGATATCGCGGGCACTATTTTAAGGCTCGCGCGCGTCGAGCCGGACCCCGCAAAATCCTTGTTCCGGGCGAGGGACACGGTGATCGCGGAATATGTCCCGCGCGAAGGAGAGCAGGCGGGCAGATCGGTGGCGATCATATCCGAGGGTCGGAAATTTCTCGTGTCGCTGGACGGCGACCTTCGTCTTTTCGAGGACCCCCGGGACTCAACCGATCTGATCCGCCGGCGGCACGCCGGAATCACGAAGCAGGACATCTCGGCGGGCCTCAGGCAGCAGCTTAACGCTTTGGGATACTTGCAGTGAGCGGAGAGACTCGCCGGAAGGGCCTCAGCCGGAGCTTGCCGTATCCGCAGTTTTTGTCCAGTCCTTTTTGTCTATGAGCTCGCCTAGCCCCATGTTGACTTTCGCGAAGAGAATCCCGCCCGAATAGGGTGACGGGAAATTCTCGAAGACGAGCTGTTCGCCCACAATCTTTTTTCCGCCTACCTTATCCAGCGAGTTGATAAGCCCACCGAACAGCTTTTCATCCTTCATCGCGCCGGCCGCCAACAATGCAAAGAGCGTTGCCATCTCGCTCGGCTCGCCGCCGGGGCGCTCAGACGCATAGCAATACATGCCGCCGAGCTTCTCGTGGATGAACGCATTCTTGAAAGAGGGATAGAGCGAGCGCGCGAACTCCGGATCGAGCGCCATCAGGAATGCGATGCTCCAGCCGGTGCCGTATCCGGTCACCAGACCCTCTGCATAGTCGTGTTCCATGTGGTATGAGCCGCGAAACACGCCGTGTTCGGGATGGACCATCCTCTCTTTGGTCCATTCGAGCCACGGGCTGATGAGTTCGGAATAATTGGACTCCTTGTAGATCGTGTCGTAAACCGCCATGCTGTACATGCCGATCATGTTGCATTGGACAAAGTAGTCGTCCGGCTCGCACGACATGCCGCAGTACTTACCCTCCTTTTCGGTCTGCTTCATTTCCTTGTGGAGCGCTTTGCTGAGCGCCTTGAATTCTTTCTCGTACTTGGTGTCGCCCGAGGTCAACTGATAAAGCCCGTACATCAGGTTCAGATGACCGCGATACATTATGTTCCGCTTTGCGAATGGATCGGGCCCGAAACCTGCCTTGATCCAGTCCTCCCACACGACCTTCTCTTTCATTTTCTGGATCAGTTTGTCCATGTAGTGGCTGCAGAAGGTCTTGTAAGACGGGTCGATCTTCGCGATGCACGCGAGCGCATAGCAGGTAAAGGCAATCGGATATCGGTAAAGGCTGGGCGGCGTTTCCTCGTACATTTCAAAATCGCTCGCGAACGCGTTCAGGAAGTGCTCCTGGATTCCCACAAGCTGCATCTCGACGTCGGCCGCGAGCCTGTGGTTCTCATATTGTTGAAAGTATGCCTGCGGCGTCGTATCGGGATGCGGCATCACCTTGACATATGTGGAATATGCTCCCGCGCCTGCAATCGCGACAATGAGCAAAACTGCAATAGCCTTTTTCATCGCGTGTCCCCTCCTGTCTTGTGCGCGAACTTATTCTTTCTGCGCCATTGCCGGCATCGACGCGAGAAAGGGTCGCCCCTCGGCGGCCTGCGCGAGGGTTCGAATCCATATCTATCAACAATATATACGCTATCATCACGGAACGGGCTTCGTCAATCCCAAGCACGTGATTTGTAGATTCTTTGCGTTGTTGC
>CBDUSG010000379.1:0-4230 GCA_965369575.1 uncultured bacterium
GTCCCCACGAACCCATAGGTTTCCGGATCGTTCGCCGAGATCAATACCTGCTCGAAGGATTCCTTCAGGGTTCGGTGCAATCGTTCGATCAAAGTTTCATCCCCGAACTCGAGCAGGGCCTTGTTGCGCCCCATTCTGCTGCTCTTGCCTCCTGCGAGGATGATCGCCGATTTCATAGCCCTTCCGTCCGCTGCTCAGCCGGACTTTTTCTCCTCTTCGGCCGCTTCCTCGGTCTCGGGCGGACGATCCCACCAGTCCGGGTCCTTGAGATAGGCGTCGATGGAGCGCGCCGCGATCTTGCCGTCGCCCATGGCAAGAATTACGGTCGCCGCGCCGCGCACTATGTCTCCTCCCGCGAAGACGCCGCGTTTGCTGGTCTTGCCCGTATCGAGGTCGGCAACGATGTTGCCCCACCTGTTGGTCTCGAGGTCCGGAGTGGTCTCGGGCACGAGCGGGTTGGCGCCGTTTCCGATCGCGACGATGACGGTGTCGACGTCCTTCTTGAATTCCGAGCCCTTGATCGCCACGGGCCGCCTGCGGCCGGAGTCGTCGGGTTCGCCGAGTTCCATCTTGAGGCATTCCACGGCGACGACCTTGCTCTGCTCGTCCCCGATGTATCGGATCGGGTTGGTGAGCAGATTGAACTTTACGCCCTCCTCCTCGGCGTGGTGCGCCTCCTCGGCGCGGGCCGGCATTTCCTCCTTGGACCTGCGATATATGATGTTGACCTCTTTCGCGCCCAGCCTCAGCGCGGTGCGCGCCGAGTCCATCGCGACATTGCCTCCGCCTACGACCGCCACAACGTCGGACTTGGCGATGGGGGTGTCGTATTCGGGGAACAGATATGCTTTCATCAGGTTAGATCGCGTGAGGTACTCGTTGGCCGAGTATACACCGCTCAAATTTTCGCCCGGGATATTCATGAAAATCGGCGCGCCCGCGCCCGTGCCGACGAAAATGGCGTCGAACCCGTCCTGCAGGAGTTCATCGAGGGTGTCGGCCTTGCCGATAACGGTGTTGAGGTGTATCTCTATGCCGAGATCGGCCAGAAAATCGACTTCGGCCTGCACTATCGCCTTGGGCAGCCTGAATTCGGGGATGCCGTACACGAGCACGCCGCCGGCCTTGTGAAGCGCCTCGAAGATGACCACCTTGTGACCCATTCGGGCGAGGTCGCCGGCGACGGTGAGCCCGGCCGGTCCCGAGCCGACCACGGCAACCTTCTTGCCGCTCGATGCGGCAAGCTTGGGCTTCACAACCTTGCCGGAGCTGTGCTCGAAGTCGGCGGCGAACCGCTCGAGCCTGCCGATGGCCACCGGGTCGTTCTTCTTGCCGACGATGCAATAGATCTCGCATTGGCTTTCCTGCGGGCACACGCGGCCGCAGACGGCGGGCAGGCTGTTCGTCTCCTTGATCTTGGAGATGGCGTCCCAGTACTGCCCCTCGGCAATGAGTCTGATGAAGTCGGGAATGTTGATCTCAACGGGGCAGCCCTTCATGCACTGCGGCTTTTTGCACTGCAGACACCGCTGCGCCTCGAGTATGGCCGTCTCTTCGGAATAGCCGAAAGGCACCTCCTCGAAGTTCTTTGCGCGCTCCTTGGGCTCCTGTTCCGGCATCTTCTGCCGCGGAATTTTCATTCTTTCTTTTGGGTCCATGAGATCATCCTCTGCCTATCTTGCATTGATGTTCATAGCGCTCGAACGATTCGGTCTCCTCGGCCCTGTAGCTGGCCAGGCGTTTGGTCAGCAGCTCGAAGTCGACCTGGTGTGCGTCGAACTCGGGGCCGTCCACGCACGCAAACTTGGTTTTGCCGCCGACGACCACGCGGCAGCAGCCGCACATGCCCGAGCCGTCGATCATTATCGGGTTGAGGCTCACGATGGTGGGAATGTCGTACTCCTTCGTCATCAGCGAAACGAACTTCATCATCGGAACCGGCCCGATGGCGACCGCCAGTTTCAGGTCCTCGCCGCGGTCGACGAGCTGCTTGAGCATTTCGGTGACGAGCCCCTTTTGGCCGTGGCTGCCGTCGTCGGTGCAGATGATGAGTTCGTCGCTTATCGCATTGACTTCATCCTCGTAAAAGAGCAGCTCCTTGTTGCGCGCCCCGAGGATCGAGATGACCTTGTTGCCCACCTCGCCGAGGGCTTTGGCGATGGGGTAGGTGATCGCGATGCCGGTGCCGCCGCCGATGCAGCATACAGTGCCTAACTTCTCGATATGCGTCGGCTTGCCGAGCGGGCCGACGACGTCCATTAGCGAGTCGCCCGGCTTCATATTCGACATCTGTCCGGTCGTCTTTCCGACGACCTGGTAGATCAGGGTAATGGTGCCGCGGGCGGTGTCCGAGTCGGACACGGTGAAGGGCACGCGCTCCCCCTTTTCGTTTATCCTGAGGATTATGAACTGGCCGGGTTTCCGTTTTTTCGCGATCTTGGATGCCTCGACTTCCATCAGGTACATGGATGGGGCGAGCGTGCCTGTCGTGACTATCTTGTGCATTTATCGTCTCCTTCGCCGGCGGGCGGCCAGTGGCCGCTGACATCGGATACTTCGTATCCTTGCTTCACCTATGTGGTACGCGCGCATGACGGGTTGTTGTTGAAACTGAATCAGTGAGGCCCGCCATAAAACAACATTTTTTCAAACACCGCATTCAGGCGCGTTCGCCCGCCCGTTAGCGGAATCAGCCGTCAAAGCGCTTCAGGAAAGAGATGCGAAGCATCTCATGTCGGGGTGTGGGGGGCAACTTGCCCCCCGCAAGGCGACTCGCCGCGACTTTCAGGTTTCAGGAAGCGCTCCTCTATGAAATCGGCGATCGCGCCCGCATCGTTTATGTCGAAGCGCGGGCAATCGACCTGCATCGGCTCATCGCTGGCCAATGCCACGCGATTGTCCCCGGCGGCACACAGCGGCTCGGCGTGCGCCGATGAGCGGAACACCTCGATCTTGGGCATATCGAGGCTCTTGTATCCTTCCGTGATGACGATGTCCATGTCGGGATAATAGCGTTCGACCATTTCCTGGAGACCGGCCTCGCGCTCGACGCGCTTTATCAGCGCCATCTTCTTTGGCGACGAGATCAAGACTCCGTCGGCGCCGCAGTGGAAGTGTCTGTAGGTGTCTTTCCCCTCGCGGTCCATCTCGAATCCGTGAACGTCGTGCTTCACCGTCGCCACGCGGTATCCCCTTTTTTTCAGGATGGGGATCAGTTTTTCGATAAGCGTCGTCTTGCCGCTGCCGCTTTTTCCTACGATTGAAACCACGGGCACCACTTCAATCGACCTCCGGCATATTGATCAGCTGCATCTTTGCGCGATCGCCCTTTTTCAGCAGCGCCACGCCGCGCTCGAACAGGATAACGCCCCCGGCCATGTCCATGGAAACCAGTATCCCCGAGCCCTGCGGGCCCGTCGTCGAGGCGTAATATTGCGAGCCCTCCCTGCGCACGGCGGCCCTGACCAGGCTCATGCGGTCGGGCTTTTTCTTTATGTCTTCCTCGAGTATGGCGTCGACGACGGGACGAAAGAGCCTGCGCCTGCCCATCATTTTCAGGAGCGCCGGCCTGACGAATTGCTCGAACGACATCATCGAAGACACGGGATTCCCGGGCAGCCCGAAAACGGGCTTGTCGTCGAGCAGCCCGAAAACCGTCGGTCTGCCGGGCTTGATCGCGACTTTCGTGAACTTGAACTCGACGCCGAGTTCTTCGAGCGCATCCTTGACAAAATCGTAATCGCCGACCGAGACGCCGCCGGAACTCACGATCATATCCGCCGACAGCCCTTTTTGCAGATGCGCTCGCACGTCGTCCATAGTATCTCGCGCGATGCCGAGGTACTGCGCCTCGGCTCCGCATGAGCGTGCCTGCGAGATGAGGGTGTACGAGTTGCTGCTACGAATCTTGCCCGGCCCGAGCGGCTCATCCGCCTCGAGAAGCTCGTCGCCCGTAGCCAGAATCGCGACGACCGGCCTGCGGACGGCTCTTATCTTCGCTATGCCGACCGAGGCGAGCATGCCGATCTTGGCGGGCGTGATCTCGTCTCCCGTCCTTATGACACTTCGCCCTTCGGCGATGTCTTCGCCCGCCCTGCGGATATTTCTGTCTTTTCCGTGCTCTTTCAGTATCCTGACGCGGGAATCGGAGACCTTTTGCGTGAGCTCGACCTGTACCACCGTGTCGGCTCCCGGGGGAACGGGCGCGCCGGTCATTATCCTGATCGCCTG
>CBDUSG010000380.1:0-4227 GCA_965369575.1 uncultured bacterium
ATCCGACCGTCCTCGGAAGAGATGGGAAACTTCCAGGAGGGCTCATTAGACGGCTCATTAGACGGCTCATTTTCTCATGAGTTCCGAGGGTGTTATAATGAATTCTAAACGCCTCGTACGAGCTTAAAGTGTTCAGGGAAGTTGAGGGGTTAACCTTATTGGTTTGCAGACAACAGAGGGGTTTGGGGCCATGCGTAAGAAAATTGTTGTTCTCTCGATGATTGTGTGTTTCGCCCTTGTCGGACTTACGTGCAATGCCACCGCGCAAAAGGCAGGATCGAGCTATAATGAGCAACCTCCTGCGGCGGCCGGCGCGAAGGGAAGACTGCAAGCGTTGGTTGCGGAATTGAGCAAGAGCAAGAATCCCGAGGCCAAACTGCTGGCAAAGAAGATTAAGGGCGTCTCCAAGGAGCTGAAAAAGGACGGCAAGGACATGCGGCCCTTGCAGCCGCACCTCGGCAGGATGGAAAAATTCGCCCGCGCCGGCGATTTTGAGGCGGCCGACAGGGCGCTGATGGATGCCATCGGTGTGGCGTACGACGGAAAATTCTGGGAAAAAGTCAGCTTTAAGAGCGTGGACGGATTCGTTGTTTACGGCTATTTGAGCAAGCCCGAGGACAGGGAGAAATTTCCGATCATCGTGCTGGTGCACGGCGGCCAGCACGGTTCTTCCACGACGTACCAGAGGCACGCATTGAAGTTCCTGAAGGTCGGCTACGCCACTTTGGCCGTCGATTATCGCGGAAGTAGCGGACATGGTGACGCCTACAAAGAGGCATACGATCCGGCCGGAAAAGAGATCGACGACGTTTTGAAGGCCGTAGAATTTGCGAATGCGGATCCTTCGACAACGGCGGTGGGCCTTATGGGCGCCAGCCACGGCGCCTTTATCAGCGGCAACGTGCTCCCCCGCACTTCCGTGGTGACGGCCGCAAACCTGAATTTCGGCGGATACGATTTCAAGACCCTCATGAAGGGCTGGGAGGAGTCCGACGAACCGATCGCCAAGAAGAAACTCGAGGTCTGGGGGCCGATCGTGGGCGAGCCGGGCACCGAAGAATTCTCGCAGGCCGCGGACGTGTCTCCGATCTACAGCGCCGACAAAATCAGCGCAACACTCCTTCTCATTCACGGCAAGAACGACGCGGTGCTGTCCTACAGTGAGTCGATCAATTTTTACAACAAGCTGAAGGAGAAAAAGAAAAAAGTCACACTCAAGCTCTTTGACGACGGCCCCCACGGATTCATCTTCCGGAATACGGAAGAGGCAGAGGAGGCCTATCGGGTTACGGAGAGCTTTTTCAAGCAGAACCTCAAGTAAAGGCGGTATCCGCCGGTAAATGCGAAGACGAATACAGAAGCAGGGGGTATGGTTGTTGCTCGCCGTCTCCCTGCTTTTTTGCGGTTTCGACTCTTCGTGCAATGCCGAACTCAGGGCCGACGCCGGAAAGGATCAGGTTGTGACCGCCGGGGATCCGGTCCGTTTCGACGGGAGCCTCTCGAGGGGGCGGATCACGCGATACCGGTGGGAGTTCGGCGACCACGAGTATTTCGACAAGGCCGCCACTTTTTTTGAGTCCGATCTGAGGGCGCTAAAGCCCGGCGAGGGCTCCCATCCCACGCACACCTACTGGAGGCCCGGTGACTACGAGGTGGCGCTGAAGGTCTTCGACGCGCGCGGAAATACGGCCGCCGACGTGATGGTCGTCACCGTCGAACCGAACAGCCCGCCCCGTATTCAATTCGATGTATCGAAGGAAGATCGACGCGAGGGCGTCGCCACTTTCGATCCGTCCCGCGGCGGGGACCCCGAGGGCGACCCTGTCTCATACTCGTGGAACTTCTCCGACGGCTCCGGTTCCAATGAAAAAACGGCTCGCCACAAATACGACCTGGCGCGGGTCGCATCCGATATGGGCGATTGCAGCGTTCAATACCGGGCGCTGCTGACGGCGGTCGACAGCCACGGGGCCGAAAGCATTGCAGCCGACTGGATCGGCTTCGATACCGCGCCGGACACGATGGCGGACAGGGCTCGCGCCCGCCCGCCCGTGAGCCGTGACCCGCTTTTTTCGCTGAGCGTTCGCGAGGGAAAAATTCGCGTTCGCAAGCGGCCCGAGTCGGTCGACATTTTCACGGGCGAGCGCACGTTTTTCCCAATCGAAATCGCAAACGA
Organism: uncultured bacterium; assembly: GCA_965369575.1. Lineage (GTDB taxonomy): Bacteria > Abyssobacteria > SURF-5 > SURF-5 > SURF-5 > CBDUSG01. Next base: position 2,177 of record CBDUSG010000380.1, read on the forward strand.
GGACGAAGAAGCCCGCACGATAAGGCTTGCCAGGGTCGCTCCCATAAACACCCATGCGCGGCTTGAAAGAGAGCGCATCCCGCCGGGCGAGACACGCACGCTCACCCTCGAGATTCAGACACTGTCCGTCTACGACCACGCTCTCGATATGAGGCTGGCGGCAGGCCCATCCGCCCAGAAATTCAGCCTGCCCCTCAGGGTGAGCATTAAACCCTTCACTCCGCTGATCGGGGGATACGCGCATTTCAGCAGGCACGCCGCGCCCGACGTCGTGGGCAAGCCCTTGACGCAAAGCAAGAAGTTCGCGCACGTCTATTTCGGCGAGAAGAGGGCGACCGAGGACATGCGGCTCATGCGTGAATATCCCATCCAGATTTACCGTGCGAACTGCCAATGGCACAACATTCAGCGCCTGGGGCGGAAGAGTTACGAATGGGAGCTTTCGGACTGGGAGATAGACCGGGCCGTTGAGTCCGGCGCCCGCGTCGTCGTGACTTTTTCCACCGGTCCTCCCAAGTGGGTGGGCCGCTACGATTTCACCAACGATCCCAAGGCGCTCTCGGCCTACCGATCGTTCGTGGAAAAGATGGTCGATCGCTACGGCGACAAGGTGGACTATTACGAGCTTTCCAACGAGCCGTTCTCGTTCTGGCTGAAGAAATTTCTTGGCCCAAAGCGCATGAACGCGTTCAAGAAGAATCCTTCGGCGGCGCGGCAGGAACTCGATAAGTTCGCCTCGGTCATAACGAAGGCGTCGCAGGTGGCGCACGAAGTCATAAGCGAGAAGGACCCCACCGCGCTGCTCGTCATGCCCGGCTTTGAAAACAAGACGCGGAAGACCTGGAACAACCCGTTGTATTTCAGCGTATGGGAGACCCTGTTCAAAAAAGGTATCCACAAGTATTGCCAGCGCGTGGGCGTGCACAATTTCCCTTTATGGTACAACGTGGGGCCGCCCTCGCTGACCGACTTTGCGAAATGGCGCAAGCTCGACCGGAATGCCGACTCGAGCCAGTTGCTCTCGATCATGAAGAAATACAAAGTTCCTCCCGCCATCTGGCTGACGGAGATAGGGGGCTTTCGCAATTCCGACAAGACCGAAGTCAACCACGCGATGGCGATGCTCCATACGACGGCGATCATCGCTCATCAGTATGGCGAGGGAATCCTGACCGTCGGCCTGTACGATTATCCCACAGACGACAGCCCTTACGTGTATCTGGTGAGATACGAAAACCACCATAAGACCTATGGCTTTTATGCATTCAAACATCTCATCTCCGCTCTTTCGGGCGCCGTGCCTTATGAGTCGGGAAAAATACGAAACTCCGCCATCATAGGTGGGAATTACGATTCAGTTGTTGTAAAGCCTTTCAGCCGTGGCAGCGAGGATATCCTCTGCGTGTGGAACAACTCATCCGGGGAAAAGACCGTTACGCTGAAGCTGGCGAACGGCTTTGTGAAGTCGGACATTTACGAGATCGTGGAAACGACATTTTCGGCCGGCGGCGAGTTCTACTCGCAGCGAAAGTATTCCCGGTTTGCCGACTCCGGCCGGACAATTTCTTTTGCGCTCCAACCCCTGGATTTCAAGACGTTGCAGGTCGTCACTCCGGATTCCGAATTCCGCTGGCTTGCGGAGGTGGACTACTGAATCGAGGGGGGCGGGGAGAGGAACAGGGAGTGACCCGGAAGATACGGGTTTTGGTCGTAGACCACCATCAAGACTTAGCCGGCGGCGGAGAAGTTGTGCTGCTGAGGGTGCTTCCTCGTTTTGATCCGGAAAGGTTCGATGTCGCCGTCGCGTGCGTTCCCGGCGGCAGGCTCGCCGAGCGCGTCGAGTCGGCGGGGGTCCCGCTGGCGCCGCTGCTGGTGAACCCCGGGACAACCTCGACCAACGTTATCCAGGAGGTGTCGAACCTGGATGCTTTCCGCTATGCGCTCGGTGGTTCCCGCGAGTTTTTCTCGCTCATCAGACAGATACGACGCCTGATAAAGCGGGGCGACATCGACGTCGTCTACACGAATTCGCTCAAGGCGTGCGTGCTCTC
>CBDUSG010000381.1:0-4225 GCA_965369575.1 uncultured bacterium
CCAACGCGACGAGATATATTGATAGAACCAAGAGCGCTAACATCAGATCGGAATCGGTTTTCTCGATCAGGATCTTCATTTTTTTCACCCCCCTTTTTGCCGAGCCCCTAGAGTTCTCTCGGCTTCCCTCTATGCAAAATCTTTGCCAGAGTAGGCGTTTACGTCATAAGGTGTTGTGATAGAATCTATTAAGCAAGATCATCGCTGCAGGCGGAGATATGCGGGAGGTGATCAAACGAGTCAGATTGGTGTATCGAAACAAGACCGGATGTCGCAATATGGATGTGGGGAAGAGCCGGGCGGCTCGATCTCTGGAGGCGGTAATGGAGTGGGTGCAATGACCGAGCTACAGCGTTTCGGGGGATGAAACCGGTCAAGCCCCCGCGATGTCGCTAAGCCAGCGCGATTTCAGCGATATCCTTGACCTCGATGGTTCCTTGCATTGCTTCGTCTTTCACGGCGTTCTCAAACATCTTCGCGCAGGTCGGGCACGCCACCGCGAGTATCTGCGCGCCCGTATCCGAAGCCTCACGGAGTCTTGTTCGGGCCGGACTGTTATCACCGCCACCGATAATGTCGGTGAAGAAGTTGCCGCCGCCTCCGCCGCAGCAGAGCGCGTTATTCTTGATCTTTGCCATTTCTTTCAGCACAACACCGGGGATCGCCCGCAACACTCTGCGAGGGGCGTCGAACTCGCCGTTGTGCCGGCCGAGATAGCAGGGATCGTGATAAGTCACCCTGGCTTTAGATTCCGAGAAAGCTATCTCACCGGCCTTCGCCAGACGAGCAAGGATTTGTGTGTAATGATTCACCTCGACTGTCCCGTCCAAAGAGGGATACTCGTTCCGGAAAGCATTGTACCCGTGCGGAGAAAGCGTAATGATCTTCTTCACTCCGAGTTTATCGAATAGCCGGGAGTTATCATCGACGAGCGACTGGAAGAGTTCCGACTCGCCCAGAGCTCTCACCTCGTTTCCGTCACATCTTTCGCTTGATCCCAGGATTCCGAATGAGAGACCTGCTTTCTTGAGAATCGTCGCGACGCTGCGGGCAATTTTCATTCCCCTCTCGTCGTATGAACCCACGCAGCCGACATAAAGCAGGTACTCCTGTCCGCAAAACTGTTCGAGACCGAGGCCTTCGGCCCATTTGCCCCGATTTTCTCGCGCCTCTTTGTAGGGATTTCCATGAGCGTGGATACCCTTGAGGTAATCCCTCACCGCGGGCGGTACCAGCCCCTGATCGACCATATCTTCCCTGGCGCCTATGAAAATTCTCACAAGATCTTCTCTGAACTCCAATGCGCAGTGTTCGACACAGTTGCCGCATGTCACACATGAATAGAAGATTTCCGCCAATCGCGGGCTCGGTTCGATCTCGCCGGTGCGCCATGCCCTCAGGAGCCACATTCTGCCTCCGGGCGAATAGGTCTCGAACCAGAATTTCCGGTAGGTGGGACAGTTAAAGTCCTCGAAGTTTTCCGTGAACTTGCAGTAGCCGCATCGGAAACATCGGTGAACGACCTCGGCGTGTTCCATTTATCGCGCCTCCCAGTTTCCGGGATTCATGATGCCGTTGGGATCGAGGACGGCACGAAGCCTGGTCATGAGCTTGTAGGTCTCGGGGTCCATCTTTTCGAGAATGAGCTGTTGCGCCGGCTCCTCCGCTTTCCAGGGGATGCCGCCCAGCTCCAGAACCGCCATGTTGGTCTCATGCAGGGCCCTCTGCGCCTTCTTTCGATCTTCGTCATCGGCCCGATTGAAGGCATAAGCGTAAGCGAACATCATGCTGTGTCCTCTTCCTATGGTCCGGACCGCCATCGAATATGGCGTGTCATGGCGCGCCGCTATCGCAATGCCCTCCCGATGCGCCTGCGGGAAAAGCTCGATCGGCATGATCGCGCCCACGTATTCGAAGCCTCCGCCTTTTTTCGTGTCTGCGAATTTTGTCATCTCACGCATAGGGGTCTCGAGGAAGCGCCCTTTGGCGAAAGTAGGAATGAACATGAACCCGCCCTCTTTTTCGTTAATATAGCTGCGGAGAGTCTCGCGAATGGTTCGCTTCTTCAGGTTCATTTCCGCTTCCGAGCCGGCCGTCACAGCTATGATCGTCAGTTGTAGTCCCTCCACATAGTGGGGTTGTTCCGATGCCGAGACGTTAAGGTCCTCCGCCATCTCCGTTCCCGTGATTTTGAAGAGGATGTCGGGGAGATATTCCGGATTCTCCGTCACGAAAACCATGACATCCTTAAGCGCCGGCTTGGGGTAGAGCTTTATGGCGAGCTTTGTGACGACACCGGTCGTGCCGAACCAGCCCACGAAAAGCCCGGCGAGATCGGGCAGGGGCGCACGAGAAAACCAGTAAGGAGTCGTCGAGCACGAGCCGATCTTGCATATCTCGCCGGTGGGAAGCACAACCTCGAGCCCGTTCAGCATCTCGGAATGAAATCCGGTCGCCTGCGACATGTGGCCCGAGCCGTGGATCAGAATATGTCCGGCGACCGTGGCGCTCGGCGGGGCGTCGGGCATTGAATGCTTCAAGCGAGGATAATTCTTTTGCAAATACGCCTGGAGCATGCCCTCTGCAACACCGGCCTCGATTACGACGTACCTGCTGGTTTCGTTAACCTCGAGAATCCGGTTCATGCGTTTCATGTCTAGTACAATACCGCCCTTGAGAGGTCTGGTCAGGCCGGAAAGGACAAGCCCTCCGCCGAGAGGCACGATGGGGATCTTTTTTGCGTTGGCCAGATGAACAACCGCTTGCACTTCCTCGGCCGTTTCGGGCATCACCACGTAATCGGGTTTTCTGGGGTCCATCGTGCCGGGGTCACGGGAATAGATGAAGGCTTCCTCGGGCTGGTTCGACACGTATTGCTTCCCGACAATCTCGGCCAGCGCAGAGTATATGTCGTCCATCCGACTAGTCCCCCCATCCTCTCAGTTGCTCGCCGAGAGCGAGGCGGCAAAGGTCGCTCATAAGCAGCGGCATCATGCCGTTTTTTGCCACGATCTCTCCGAGGGTTATGAAACAGAACTGGCAATTAAACACGCATGCTGTCGCCTCGGCGTCCCTCATGTCGTCGATGTTTCTCGTCTGCACGTCCTCGACAAGGTCGTCCTTGCCCTGTGCCAGAATGACGCCGCCGCAGCACAGCGCATTTTCGCCGTCGTATGTCCTGCTCACGCGCTCGACGCCGATCAATTCGAAAATCTCGTCGACAAAATGCTGGGTGTCGGGTACGAGGCGATTAGAACAGGGGCGCTGGTAGGCGACTTTCATGCCGAGCGGCCTGATGTCATCCCTCCGCTCTTTCATCCTGCTCAGAACGAAATCGAAGAAGTGAATCGGCTTGAAAGGAACCTTGACGCCGAACGCCGGCGCCCACGACATGTACGTACCGTAGCATTCATCATGGAAGCACGCGAACTCATCGGTATTGTTAGGTTCAAGATAGTATTTCCGGATATTCTCGATGCTTTTGGGCACACGCTCCTTGATGACCGAGTTTTTGGCGAAATGCAGATACATCAGGTTGCAGAAGATGTCATTGCCGGAGAATGTGGAAGCGTCCTCGAAAAGCTGACCCTGGATGGAATACTTCTCAAACATACCGAAGGCGCACATGTTAATCACGGGGCTCTGGAGGTCTTTGTAGTCTATCTTTCCGGCAGGCATCAGCATTCTGATTTGCTGCTTTTCGATAGGCTTAGGGACGGGGTGAAAACCTCTTGCTTCCTGCAGCTCGACGATTTGATAGAACGGGTGATTTCCATTGGGGCAGTATTCCTCGCAGGCGTAGCAGGTGGCGCAGTCGGCCAAAACATGTGAATCCTCACCCCGGATGATTTTCCATCGCTCCTCCTTCGCCTTATCCAGGTCGAAGTCCATGTACTGGCATCTCATGAGACAATCGCATGTCTCACACGCCTCGCACAGTTTCTCGTCGAACTTGAGCTCGTACACTTGCCCGCCTCCTTTACCCCTTGCCGGGGTGAGGCCGAAGAGATCACGCCGCTACGGGACCCAGAAGGGGCCGGTTTTTCCGATCTCGTGAAGAGCGGCGAAAAATCCTCCCATATACTCGCCCATGCGCGAGATGTAATCTTCGTCCATACGGTTCCGGAAAAAATCGATGGAGAACAGCTTGACAAGGTCGGCCAGCGCTATGATTCCGTCTTCGTTGTCCGAAGCGAAGTCTTCCCAGTTCCTGAGATGTTCTTCC
>CBDUSG010000382.1:0-4224 GCA_965369575.1 uncultured bacterium
GGCGAAATGGCGTACGGGCCGCACGCAGGCGTACAGATCGAGCCTCTGGCGCAGAGTGACGTTAAGCGAGCGGAACCCTCCGCCTACGGGCGTGGTGAGCGGCCCCTTTATGGCAACCTTGAAACGGCGGATCGCCTCGAACGTCTCTTCCGGCAGATATTCGCCGCCTCTTTCGTTGGCCTTCTCTCCCGCGAAAATCTCCAGCCAGCGCACCTTGCGTTTTCCCGCATATGCGAGCCTCACCGCCTCGTCGAACACGTGCGCGGAGGCAGCCCATATGTCGGGCCCGATGCCGTCGCCCTCGATGAAGGGGACAATGGGATCGTCCGGAACCTTGAGATTCCCGTCTTCGATCGTGATGACATCACCCGGCGGAACGGAGAATTCCTTGAAGTTTACCATGCTGGCCTTAACGCCGTCCCAATATCAGTAAGCAGCACATCGCGTCGTCAGCCTCCATTATTCGATGTCCGACTCCTCCAACCCCGCCGCCTTCAGGAGATGTTTCAGAAGTCCGGCTTTCAGGGGCTTCTTTCCATGAATCGGAATGGATAGTCGAACTACGCTTCCTTCCTTTCCGTAAATATGGTGGCTGCCGTGAACGCGCAGCAATTTCCAGCCGTGACGTTCAAGTATCCTTGCCAGCTGCTTACCGGAAATGGCCTTCATATTGCGATTTCGATAACCCGGTCTTTGCCTGTGCTCTTGGGTTGTTCTACATCAACGGAGAGGCAACCTTCCACCGCCTCGTAGAGATTCTTGAGCAGTTCCTCAAATGTATCCCCTTGGGTTGCGCAGCCGGGTATGCCGGGCACTTCCGCCCAAAAACCGCCTTCCTCTGCATCATGAATCACAACCTTGATCTTCATTCCTTCTCCTTTCACAACACCTCAAACTATTGTCTCTGGTCAATATACCCCGAGCAATTGCCTTATGTCAAACTGACGCCGTTTCCCATAGATAGCACCGGGGCATAGCACGGCAAAACCGCAGCCAAAAAAAAGAAAAATCAATGGGAATCCTCGATGAACGCAGATATTTCTGTGGGGCGGTTCGCTGTCGCCTGCCATTGGATGGATGACAGGTTGTGCCACCACACGGTATACAGGTCTGGACAAGAAAATAGAAGAAGATAGAGAAAGCGCCTATTTCCTATATCTACTTCCATTGCTCTTTCTCGTAAACAAAGTTTGGAAACGTTGCGAACGCCCCAGGGCTGGAACCCAAGCTAAGTATTTCCTCAGCGGCAATCACCAATGTTGTTGGGCTGAGACCTTCCATTGGTATTCTGCCCACCATTGAAAATGGTATTTTCAAAGTGAGAGGACCCTTTTGGACCGTAAAGGCAGGTATTTCAGAGCTTGGTAGACTTTGGTCTCTGTTATTTTTCTTTACGAAATTCCCCACGGAATCTGTGACCTTCCAATCCCTGTGAACAAATAGCCTCATTATTGAGGAAAGATTCAAGTGCGCCGTCAGGTATAACTTTCCAAACATTAGGTCTGTACAGATTTTCGGTTCAAAGGGAAAAATCGAGAGCGGGGCGATATTCCTTGAAAAACCTAAAAGGTTCATTCCCGGATGGGGAATCACCAAATCTCCGCTCCTCTTCCATTCTTCTCTTATTGACTTGTGTCTTGACTCAAGCGCTTCTATCGCTTCCTGTATATTTTCCACTCTATCAAAATCCATTGCGTTAACAATTAAGAAGTCTCCGATGGCCTCGGTAGCGAATCCCTTGCTGCTTGCCCTCATGGCTAACTGGCGGATTTGGGGAAGGTAATTTTTAACTCTTGTTTCCAGTGATTCGATTCTTACGGTCGTGCCATCAAGGTCTCCTATTCCTGTATTGAGGCAATTAACCGTCTGATATAGGCGTTCTCGTTGTCTTGTAATTCTGGCTCCGCGTTGCTTGCTTTGCTTTACTTCTTTGAGTTCTATTGTACCGTCCTTTCTTATGAGGGTAACATCACCGACCCTTAAACAATTCGTGATCCCGTTGATTATTGACTTATCCGTGGTGGAATCCGCAGTCTCCGCCCAAACTTGCAGTTCCGCTATCAGACCCTCATTGTCTTTGATCCCCCCGCTGTACTGGTTACTGGCTAGTATGTGAAGAACTGCTCTGTCATAATCGAGAAGTCTCCATGCCAGCCCGTCACCCACGCATCTAATAGCTTGCGTCACCAGTTGGTGAGCGTAGATTCTGCTCTTTATGAATCTTACATCGTTGTCCGCTTCCTTAGCATCATGTGGTGCTGTATCTTCCCGAGCGGCTCTTTCACCTAAGGCCTTCTTATACTCTGCAATAATCTTTTCATTAGACATCAAGTCAGTCAGAAGATGTAGCTGGAGATTGCTTAAGGCCCATGAGTTGTCAATCCTCTTGCGGCTTATTTCTAAATAATCCTCTATGATGTCTCTCGCCCAGCTTATGACAGGAGAGGTCACACCTGCAGCGAGAGCCGGGATGTCTTCGGGTTTCCTAAACACTTCTATTGCAGCAAATTTTCGGGGCTCGTTAGTGTCCCTCATTGTTTCTCCGTGTTGCACGGATTTCCGGGATTTCCAAGGACACAATACTTATTCTTTCATGCTATTTCCTTCAGACCTGAACTAATCAGAAACAGGTATTATGTTCTCGGAAAGAACCCATTAGAATCACTCTAGCGCCCAGCCCTTCGCGCATTCGACCGCGCGCTTCCACCGCGAGTAAAGTCGTTCGCGCTCGTCCTCCGCCAGGGCGGGCGTGAAGCGGGTCTGCTCACTCCAGTTTGCCGCTATGTCGTCGAGGCCTTCCCAATATCCCACTGCCAGCCCGGCAAGGTACGCGGCCCCGAGCGCGGTCGTCTCGGCGACTTCGGGACGGCTGACCGGAACGCCGAGTATGTCGCTCTGGAACTGCATCAGCAGGTCGTTGGCGACCGCGCCGCCGTCGACCTTCATCTCATCGAGGCTGCGGCCGGAATCCGCCTCCATGCTTTCGAGCACGTCGCGCGTCTGGTAGCAGATGGATTCGAGCGACGCCCGCGCGATGTGGCCGCGATTGGAGCCGCGTGTCAGCCCGACGATGGCGCCTCTGGCGTACATGTCCCAGTGCGGCGCGCCCAGTCCCACGAACGCGGGAACGAGATACACGCCTCCGTTATCCGGCACCGACCGCGCGAGCGCCTCGCTCTCGGCCGCGTCGGATATGATCTTGAGTTCGTCGCGGAGCCATTGAATGACGGCTCCCCCTATGAATACGCTGCCTTCGAGCGCGTACTCGACGCCGCCGTCTATTCCCCAGGCGATGGTCGAGAGCAGTCCGCTCTTCGAGACGACGGGCTTGGAGCCGACGTTCATCAGGACGAAGCAGCCGGTCCCGTAAGTATTTTTGGCCTGCCCCGCCTCGAAGCAGGCCTGCCCGAAAAGGGCCGCCTGCTGGTCGCCGGCTATCCCCGCTATCGGCACGGCCTGTCCGAAGAATATTCCGGGGTCGGTCTCTCCGTAGACCTTGCTCGAGGGCATCGCCTCTGGCAGCACGGATGAGGGTATGTCAAGCTCGCGGAGCAGGCCGTCATCCCAGCATAGATCGTTGATGTTGAAGAGCATCGTGCGCGAAGCGTTCGAGTAATCCGTGATGTGGATCCTGCCTCCGCTGAGATTGTAGACGAGCCACGTATCGATGGTGCCGAAGGCCAGCTCGCCGCGGTCCGCGCGATCGCGGGCGCCGTCGACGTTGTCCAGTAACCATTTAAGCTTCGTGCCGGAGAAGTAGGCGTCAATAACAAGCCCGGTCCTGGCGCGTACGGTGTCCTCGAGACCGCGCGCCCTCATCTCGTCGCATGTGGGCGCGGTGCGCCTGCACTGCCATACGATGGCATTGCCGATGGGCTTTCCCGTCTTGCGGTCCCAGACGACGGTGGTCTCGCGCTGATTCGTTATGCCGATGGCGGCGACGGCCGCCGGCTCGATGCCCGCCTTCTTGAGAGCCTTGCCCGCCACCTCGATCTGACCGGCCCAGATTTCGTCCGGGTCGTGCTCGACCCATCCCGGCTGCGGATATATCTGGCGGAACTCCTTTGACGCGGCTGCCAGCGGCTTGCCGGTGTGATCGAACACGATCGCGCGCGAGCTTGTGGTGCCCTGATCGAGCGCGAGAACGTATTTCTTCATCATTGCCTCCTTGTGGGGGGCAAGTTGCCCCCCACACCCCTCCATGAGATGCTGCGCATCTCTATT
>CBDUSG010000383.1:0-4210 GCA_965369575.1 uncultured bacterium
GAACATTGACCTCATGAACTGAGTCTATCAGCTTGAATCCATAAGGGCCGGCCAAGATGCCGGTCAATAAGAGTCCAACAATAACAGGCACTCGCAACCGAAGGCATATAAACATCACTACTATTGATAGGAAAAAAATAACCAGAATATCATTTAGAATCTGTACTTCCATGATTGCTTCTAATCTTTAGTGAGTTCGAATTATGTTGCGCGATTACAAGGATTTTCTAGATGACCGCGTCGATGGTGTTGCTCAGCCCGGAATCAATAGGCGCATATGTTCCGTCAAAAAGCATCGCCGGATCGGCATGCTGTTTGTTTCGTGGGAACAACCTTTGTCCCACACCGTCCGCAAGAATAATGGCCAGCATATCCTCGGTTCTCATATGCGTCGTCCATGGAAGCGTTCAGAAAATGTGCATAGAGGCCTTCTCCAGGTGACCGGTGTCTACAAGTACATATAAAACAATCTGTCAAATCCGTGTTCTTTTAGAAATCGCGGTGGCTCACCCCAGCATTCATCGTTGCCGTAGTCGGGATGGAAACACATACATTGAGAACAATAAGGACACAACTTGGATGGGGTGACAACATGCTTCCCACATCCACACCAAGCCGCACTCACCAAGTCAAATTCCGCTCCACAACGCCAGCGTTTCACCATGTGATTTGTTAGCCGGTCTTCGAGGTCGAAGTCGCCATGTATACCCGTGATCTTCAGGCCGCCTCGCGAGATCGCCTCGGCGTGAGCCTTCGAGCATACGAGGATAGTCTCCAGGCCTTTGTTATGCAGGTACCCGCCGATCACGCTGCCGATGGCGCCCGCGCCGTAGATGATAATGCGCATTATGATGGTCCCCTCTTCCGGATCGATTTGACCGAGCTCGAAACGTCTTTTTCACGCCCGCAACAGCTTCGCGGAATTGCATGTCTTAAGGCTCGCCGAATTGTGCTGGACGTCCGACGACTTATGCTACCGGGACTAATCTTACGATATTCGGGCCTGGAAATCCATAGATTTCTCGGGGCGCCCGCCTGCGAAAGCCTGTCGAGAACCGCCTTTGACAGAGATCGAAACGTCTGCGCTTGAACTATTAAAGGAAGGCGCCGGGCGATGAAGGAAAGACAAATCCGGCTTTCTCAAAAACTGCGGTTTCCTGAAAGCGAGTCTCGGCGAAATGCGCTGAACTTCGATAGCGCGAAACGGTCCTTTACGGCGACAGGCACGTGTAGGTTTTTAGAGGGCCGATATCGTCGTAGTTTTCCTCGCCCTCGGCGATCTCGATATCGGCCGGGAATTCCAAATCCTCATATGCCGGCTCGGTCATCAGGATATATTCATCGGAGGCAACCGAGTTCTTCAGAAGCCGATGGGCGATTATGACGTCGATCCCGGACAGCTCCTCGAATTTGCCGAGGTTGTAGAAAAGCGCTTCCCCACTGTGGACAACGATCTTGAGTTTCAGCTTGTCGATATTATCGCAAGCGCCGCATTTGCAGTGGGCGGACTCGGTCAATTCAGCGATCTTGTCGGAGAATACTTTGAAGAACCTTATAAGTTTCTGCCCCATTTCTTTTTTGCCAAACTCCTCCCATGGGGTTCCTTCACCGTCTTTGAGGGCATAAAGGAAGACGGCGTCTCCCTGCAGATTCGATATTTCAAGGGGAATTTCGACTTCGTCGACGATCGCGCTCGTCAATCTTGTTATGACACTCTGGCTGTGAGCCAGCGACGTCCTGTTTGACAGCATAAACTTCGTGTAGCCGCTGATGTCCGTGATCGCGAGTACAACCTTTCTTTCACCGGTCGTCATGCTCGGATGCCTCCTTCAATCCGGGTCCTGCCGCCTCTGTCTTGATTTTTCGGGACCTCTTACTGCGGCGGCCGCGCCGGACCAGTCAAGCGCCTGCGTTCATGAAAGCCCGGTCAAACTCTGTCACCGGGGCGGGCCGGAGGCAAGGGCGCCTCGCGACGCGTCAGAGGGGCCCGGCGGGCGGCCGGCCGGAGAGGCGGGTCTTCCATCACGGCGCATGTAATCGGGTGAGGCACAGCCCCGCGCAACGCTTGACACTGCGGCCTCTTATATTGTAGGCTCCTCATTATGAATGATCCCGAAAATGCGGAAGACAGGCGTATCCTGTCGGTCGTCATGCCGGCATATAACGAGGAAAAGACCATCTCGACGGTTTTGACGCAACTTGTGAAATTGGAATGCCTCAAAGAGGTAATCGTTGTCGATGACGGCTCCGACGACGGCACGAAAGAAAGGGTCCGGCAGTTTGATTCGGAAATGGTCAGGCTGGTCGAGATGCCCGGCAACCGGGGGAAGACGGCAGCGGTCCGCAGGGGGCTCGAAGAGGTTCAGGGCGAGATCACAATGATACAGGACGCCGACCTCGAATACGATCCGCGCGAGATTCCCGCCGTCATCGAACCTATCATAAGCGGCAGGGCCGACGTAGTTTACGGGAGCAGGTTCCTCGTGCGCAAGGCCGCCCGCGTCCTGTATTTTTACCATTTCCTGGGCAACAAGGGCCTGACGTTGCTTTCGAATTTCCTGACAAACCTCAACATGACGGATATGGAGACCTGCTACAAGGCGTTTCGCACTCCTCTCATCAAAAACCTCAAGCTCCGCAGCGGCGGTTTCGGAATGGAAGTCGAGATTACCGCCCTGATCTCGAAAACGAACGCAAGAATCTTTGAGGTCCCCATTTCCTATTACGGCCGCACATATGAAGAGGGGAAGAAAATAGGGTTCAAAGACGGTGTCATGGCGCTATGGTACATACTGTTCTTTAACCTCTTCGGCCGATGCTTCAAGAGCACGCGCGAGTACATCGAAGCCACCAACACCCTGCTTCGATCCTTGCAATCATAACGACTCGGCCCGGATCTTCCCCGCGACCTTTCCCTGTCCTCGCATATGCTCCAGCGCTGATCAATGCAATCCACGAATAGATTCTCCAGCTGAGCGCGCTTCGGCTCAAAAACATGAGAGCAACGGCCATACTCGAATGACAGCGGGGCCGCGCGGTTTGATTTTGCCGCCTGTGAGCCGGTATAATTCAGCCTGCGTATACTTTGCCTTCGCCGCACGAATGCATTTTCCCCCGATAACGAATGATGACCTCACTGCATGGAGAGTTTTCTGTGCCACAGGGACTTCGGCGGATTTTCACGCTCTCATTATTGCTCGTCATCCTGGCGGCCGTTGTTTTGGCCTATTTGCCGGGGACCCTCGACGAGAACTACCAGGGCGAAGACTATCTTTTCGTTTCCCAGGTCGCGCGGCTGGGGCTCGCCCGGGCGCTCATCACTTCCTGGAAGGATCATTTCATTCCGCTTTATCGGCTTGTCATGGGAGGGCTGCACCTGGTGTTCGGCGGCCCGGTCCCCATCCGCGTTACCATCCTCGGGTTCCACCTCGCGAATACGGCCTTGATCTTCCACATCGTTCGCGGGCATACACGGTCGGTCATTCTTGCGATGACGGCGGGCGTTACCTTCGGTCTTTCGGCGCAGGGCATTAGCGGGGTGCTCTTCCCGATAAACGGGCACTGGGGGATGAGCCTGTTCTTTGTGCTGTTAATGAGCGTAAGCTTTGAAAAGTTCGTGAGCCCGGGCAGCGCCCCTCTCCGAAAGCGAGATGAGGCGGCCGAAAAATCCGCCCGCAGCGGCGGCGGCATCCCGAGTGAGGAGCCCGCCGCGAGTGAGCGAGGCGGATCGCCCGAGGCCCTGCCGTCTACAAAATTCCTGACCGACCTCACGCTGCGGCCCGAGCCGCTGTGCCTGAGGAACTACTTTCTTGGGCTCGCGTCCTTTGTCGTCGCCCTCGGGTTCTTCACAAACGCGCTTTCGGGCGGAGCCGTCATCTGGGTTTTCACATACGCGCGGCTGCTGCGGCGCAGCGACTTCAGACGAAATCTCAGGCGGCATGCCGCGGTCGTGCTTCCGTTCCTGGCGATTGTCACGGCCTATCTGCTGCTGCGCTCATATTTCAACGAGCTTTCCCGGCCCTACGTCGATACGATGACGCAGATAGCGATGGCCGGGCCGGAAGTCACGCTGCCCAAGGCATTCGACGCGGTCGCGGGCGCGCCTGTGGATTTCTACTCGACGGCCATCGAGAGGATGCTGCCGTACTTTTCCGGGTATCCCCTTATCGCCCTTTCGGTTCTTGCGCTGCTGCTGGTCAAGGACGTCGTG
>CBDUSG010000384.1:0-4198 GCA_965369575.1 uncultured bacterium
GGAATGACGTTGGGAGGCGGGAATGACCCGGCGAGTCGCCGGTGACAGGGCCAGCCGCCGCCCCGGTGACGGGGGATACTTCGTATCCTTTCTGACGTCCGTGTGAGAGCGGGAATGACATCTGCTGATCCCCGGCTTGACCGCGAATCTGCGCGCATTGATTCCCCCTTTGTAAAGGGGGGCAAGGGGGATTTTGTAGTGGCAAGCCAGGCTCAGAACGGCGTCTGCGTTGATTCCCGCTTCACGATCCGGCCCGGGGGTAGGCCTTGCCGGGGACTGTCCCTTAGAATTACGGAATCCGGCGCAGCAGGATTCGTAGATTCGGGGCTGTCCCTCCTGACGCTGAAACCACAGGCCGAAACCTCGTACCCGGAGGATGATAGGGAGCTGCCTTCGCGCCTTCGAGGTTAAGGAACTCTTTCTTCGCCCGCGGATTCTCCCTGACTCTTCACCTCGGCCGCTTTAAGCATCACGACGTATTCCGAGTGACCGCCCAGCACGGCCCCCACAATGGCCGTATGGCCGGCCCCGTTCTGGACGAGAGGATCGGCGCCGGCGTCCAGCAGCAGTCGCACCGCTTCAGTGTGCCCCTTGCCCGCCGCGGCCATCAACGCCGTGTTGCCGCTTTCGCTTGTCGCATCCACGTCGGCCCCGTTCTCGACGAGGATTTTCACGACTTCGGCCCGTCCCCACGCCGCGGCATGCATGAGCGCCGTCCCGCCGCGCTCGTCCTTCGAGTTCACATCTACTCCCCGCGCCAGCAGATCCTTTACGGCCTCGACGTCGCCCGCATAGGCCGCGCCGACCAGAGCCCGTGCTTGATTGTCCGTTTTGCCTTCGGGCCCATCGGAACCGCTCCCGCATCCTGTAAAAACGCTCAGAAACACAACCGCCAGAAGCGCGATTATATCTTGTCGAACCATCTGCGTCCCCTTCATGCTCCCTAATCCACGCCGAACGCTCCGGCGGCCGAAATCATATCTCAGGCCTCGTGTAAAATCAAGCGTGACGCCGGGAGCGAAATGGTCGGAAACGGCTGAAACCGTTCCATTCCGCACTAAAACGCGGTTGACAAAGCCCGTGCGCGCAAGATATTATCTTACGCATGCGCGTGGCGATGTATTATAATAACAGCGACGTGCGGCTTGAGGATATGCCCGTGCCGAAGGTCGGGCCCGGCGAGCTGCTCGTGCGCATCGAGGCCAGCGGCATCTGCGGCAGCGACGTGATGGAGTGGTACCGCATCAAGAAAGCGCCGCTGGTGCTCGGTCACGAGATCGCGGGCGAGATCGTCGAGGTCGGAGACGGCGTCGAGCGTTACAGGGAGGGCGACCGAGTCTCGGCCTCGCATCACGTTCCGTGCAACACGTGCCACTACTGCCTGAGCGACAGGCACACTATGTGTCCCACGCTGCGAAGCACGACGTTCGACCCGGGCGGTTTCGCCGAATACGTGCGGCTGCCGGCCATCAACGTCGACCGCGGCGTATACCCGCTTCCGGATGAAGTCTCATACGAGGAAGGAACGTTCGTCGAGCCTCTTGCGTGCGTCCTGAGGGCGCAGCGCATCGCGGGCCTCTGTCCCGGGCAGAGCGTGCTCGTGGTCGGCAGCGGCATGACCGGCATCTTGCAGATACATCTGGCGCGTGCGTCCGGCGCGGGCCGCATCATCGCGACCGACGTCACACAATGCCGGCTCGATGCGGCGAAACGCTTCGGCGCCGACGATGTCATCGACGCGGGAGAGAATGTTCCCGCCCGCGTGCACGACCTGAACGGCGGGAGGCTGGTCGATCTCGTGCTCGTGTGCACCGGCGCGGTCAGCGCGATCAACCAGGCGCTCGAATCCGTGGACAGCGGCGGGACGGTGCTTCTGTTTGCGCCGACCGACCCGGGCGTAACGATTCCGGTCTCGGTAACCGACCTTTTTTTCAGCGGGGGCGTTACGGTCACGTCTTCGTATGCCGGCAGCCCCGCGGATCATATGACCGCCGTGGAACTAATTCGGGCGGGTGACGTCAGCGTGGTCGAGATGATCAGCCACAGGCTGAGCCTCGAGGAAGCAGGATTGGGCTTCAAGCTTGTCGCTGAAGCGAAGGATTCGATGAAGGTGGTGGTCGAACCTCAGAAGTGACATCGCCGAGTCGGCGAGGGCAGCTGAACGCTCGGCATCCCTGTTTCCGCCGTATCAGAGCCGCAATGGAGCGGTTCGCCCGGCACAGTAAGCCTGTATGTGGAACATATTTCCCTGCGCCGGCAATGCCGGTCAGTCGACAGAATGAGGGATACGAAATATCCCCTATCAGCGGCGACTCGCCGCACTCAAAGGAGGTTGTTGAAAATGGATTGGGGACTGCAGAACCGGCTTTCTCGAATAATCAGTCCGAAGACGGGCCGCACGGTCATGCTGGCGGTCGACCACGGTTACTTCCAGGGTCCGACGACGGGCCTGCAGCAGCCCGGCGAGACAGTTAAGCCGCTGCTTCCGTATGCCGACACGCTGATGCTGACGCGCGGCGTGCTCCGCAACTGCATCGATCCGGGCATCAGCAATGCTATCGTGCTGCGCGTCTCCGGCGGCACGAGCATCCTTAAGGAACTCTCGAACGAGGGCATCATGACGTCCATCGAGGATGCCATCAGGCTCAACGTGGCCGCGATCACGCTGTCAATTTTCGTCGGCGGCGAGCACGAGCGACAGACGCTGCTGGCGCTCGGCGGTCTCGTGAACGAGGGAAGCAAGTACGGCATACCCGTGCTTGCGGTGACGGCCGTCGGAAGAGAGATGGCCCGCGACGCCCGCTACCTGGGGCTCGCGTGCCGGATCGCGGCCGAGTTGGGCTCCACATTCGTTAAGACCTACTACTGCGACGATTTCGAGAAGGTCGTCGAGGGCTGCCCCGTGCCGATAGTGATCGCCGGCGGCAAGAAGCTGCCCGAGCGCGACGCGCTGCAGATGGCGCACGACGCCGTCAGCCGAGGCGCCGCGGGCGTGGACATGGGCAGGAACATCTTCCAGTCCGACAGCCCCGTCGGCATGATAAAGGCCGTCCGCGCGGTCGTCCACAAAAAGGCGTCGGTCGAAGAGGCCTACGAGGTCTACGCGAAACAGAGAGACAAGCACGCGGTAGCCGTGTAGTCTGCGCCCAATAGTTTTTTGAAATGCAGCAAGCAAGGCTCTCTCTTTTGAGACCGGAAAGAGAGAGACTTGTTTTTTCAACGCGACTATTCAGATTGTCGCATTAATGCGATGCTTTTTGGTTTTTTCGCGACGGTGTCTCTAGAGGCCGAATTTGCCGGTGTCCACCCACTTGTTCTTGAGCAGGGTCCACCAGTCCGTCGCCAGTCCCTGGAGCACGTACTCATACGGCAGCCATCCGTAGCCGTTGTCACCCCAGCCTGTGCCCCATGAGTTCCGAATAAGGAGCGCGCCGGTTGTGGTTTCTCCGTCGAGATCATTTCTGATCTCGCATTCGTCGTCGTATCCCACCGCGGCAACCGCATGGCCGCCTTCCCAGCTGTCCTGGAGGCTGGGAAAAGGAATTTTGCCGTCGTCATCGGCCTGGACGTAGGAGCCGAATACGGTGAAACCGAACATCGACGGCAGTTTGGCCTTGAGGAAAAGCTTGATCCGATTCAGGAGAACATCCTCCGATGTGCCGGCCGGATCGAGACGGAAATACTGGATGGCCTGATAGTTCTGCGCAAAGGCATAGCAGAAGGCGGAGGGCTCGACGTCGAAGTCATCCTCAATGTACTCCCAATATGCCGCCGGCGGCACGCCGAAAAGGGCCATTGCGGCCATCGTCGTGCGCAGGTGTGCGCCCGTGTCGCCCGTCAGCTTCATGAGGTTTCGGGTTACCTTGTAGAGGAAAAGCCGAGATGCGTCGATGTGGTTGCCGAAAGCCCTGCGTTCGTAGTATTCGACAAGACCGACGCCGGCGTTGGCGGTGCAGGACCCGAGGCGGCCCTGGTCTTCGATCGCGGAGCAGTCCGCGCTCAGGTCCACTTTGCCCGAGGCGGCTTTCGGCTTTCCGGCAAGCTTGAGGTCCTTGAGCATCGCGCTTATGGGCCGCAGTCCGTCTTTCTTGTGTCTCGGCAGCATCTTCTTGGAGTCGGTGCCGATGTCATAATCCCTAAAATCGGGATAATCCGGCAGCCAGCCCATGCCCGGCCTGGTCCCGACCCTTTTTCTTGC
>CBDUSG010000385.1:0-4196 GCA_965369575.1 uncultured bacterium
ATTCTGGAGCGCGCGTCCACCGGTGATCTGATGAGAGTCGCCAGGGCTTCGGGCATGAAAACCATGCGGGAAACCGGTATCACCAAAATACTGGCCGGTTTCACCTCCGTAGAAGAGGTCCTCGGCGAGACGCTGGCGAACGACTAGAGCCTTCTCGAAGATATCTCTCCTACGTACGCTATTACCTCTAAAGGGTAACGTTTTGTTTGGCACGCGCAAATCGTATCTTCGACGACGCCGGTCCTCCCGGATATTCTCACCGGAAACTTCTGTCGCTTCGGCTCCGAGGCAAGCCAACTTTTCCGGCACGAAGGATTTGTGGCCGCCGGCCGGGCCAACCGTTCGTTCAACCTTGGCGCGGACAGGGCTTTTGCCTCGTTGTAACAATGCGTTGCAGAGTCGGGTGGTGGATAACCATTTGGACAAGATTGTCCTTACGCGTTCCATGGTAGACGATAAGCTCTGTAGTAGTAACATCTTAAGGCGTGGCATAGCTAATGTTGACAACTCTGTGGACTATTTGAGGCCATTCGCTCTGCCTTTGTCATATTAACCGTTCGGTATTCCGATGAATCGCTTTCAGCCCGCGCTTAATCCGCAATATACATTCGAAAGCTTCGTCGTCGGCCCATGCAATTTGTTTGCGCACTCTGCGGCCGAGGGTGTCGCAAAAAACCCGGCCGAGATTTACAACCCGCTCTTTCTGCACGGCGGAGTCGGCCTGGGCAAGACGCATCTGATGCAGGCGATCGGCCACCTTGCAGCGTCCGCTCACGGCCGCAGGCTCAACACCGTGTATCTGTCGACCGAAAGCTTCACAAACCAGCTGATCTCGTCCATCCAGAAAAGGTCCACTCGGGAGTTTCGGCAGAAATTTCGCGCGATAGATATTCTGCTTGTCGACGACATACATTTTATCGCTGGAAAAGACGCGACCCAGGAGGAGTTTTTCCACACTTTCAACGCTCTTCACGACAAGAAAAAGCAGATCGTCATCTCCTCTGACCGCCCCCCGAAAGAGATACCAACTCTCGAAGAGCGCCTCATCAGCAGATTCGAATGGGGTCTTGTGGCCTCGCTGCAGCCGCCCGCGTTCGAGACGCGTGTCAAGATACTCCGCAAGAAGGCCGAAAGCTGCAGGGCGCCGATCCCCGGCGAGATTCTCGAAATGATCGCGCAACGAATCAGGTCGAACATACGCGAGCTCGAGGGCGCGCTCACGAGGATGGTCGCCACGGCGGGAGTGCGCGGCGAACCGCTGACGCCGCAGCTTGCGTCCGAAGTGCTCGAGAATATCGTCGGACGCGCCGCCGGCGAGATCACGGTCGAGAAAATACTGCGCGCATCGGCCCAATACTTCGGCATCCGCGAGACAGACATCGTCTCGTCGCGGCGCTCGCGCTCGATCACCTTTCCCCGGCAGATTGCCATGTACCTTTGCCGCGAGCTTACCTCGGCGTCCTTTTACGAGATAGCTCGCGCCTTCGGGAAAAAAGACCACACCACCGTCCTGCACGCCTGCCGCAAAATCGCCGCCCTCATCGAGAGCGACCCCGCCCAGGCCGTCCGCATCCACGGTCTACGCGACGAAATCGAATCGCCGCCCGACCGCAACGCGCCATAAGAGCGATCATGGCAAAATCCGGATCGAACGGGCGGGGGGCTTCAGCGACGGCGTGAAATTGAAAGTGGTTTCTTCCCCCCTTTGGAATGGAGAAGAGCTGAGAACGACCGGTGGACACTCCATTTTACGGAAAGAAAGTGTCAGGGATAATTCCCAGCGCTAATCCGGCTGAACAGCCGAAGAAGAGTAATGCCAAAAGAGCGGCGGCGAATAGACGTGGAGCTTTTGTCGGTCGACTCTTTCGTTGATCCTGCTTTCCATGCCGTGATCATTCAATTCGAAAAGGTATTTCACATACTCCGGCAACTGAACGTCTCAGCACTATTGATGCGGCGGGAAGTATTTCAGCATTCTGGCTACAGCTTTGTTGGCGTTCTCCTCCCTTTCCTCAGGGGTTGGGGAAGGATCGAGCACTCCCATGGCCGTGCCACGCCAGATCGGCTCTTTAGTCTTGCCGTCGAGGAAATCAAGAACAAGCGTTCCCTCTTCATACGTGTATGTATCCCAACTGTCGAAGTGTTGAGAATCCCAGCGCTCGACCTTCGTGGTTTTCGTGCCCTGCAGGGCGATCAGAAAATCAGGGCGTTCCGACGCCGCAGTAAAACCTTTTGCCGCCAATTGCTCATCGACGACGCGCCTGATGCGCTTGATGATCAATTCGTCGTTCCGTGAGCTCGGCCTGGAGGAATCCCAAGCATAGGTTTTCAGATTCGCAAAATCCACCGTCTCATCATAATCGTAGTTCACATCTGTGATTATCGTCGAACAGCCGATCACAAGAGCCGTAAAAAGCAAAACGAAGGATGTGTTCCGCTTTCTCATCGATCCTCCCTGCGGTTGAAGCTGGGGTTTATGCCAAAAGGCCTATCTTCTATATCTGCGACCGTAATCGTAGCGAAAATCGCCATCAACCCGAAGTGGTTTCTCCATGTGTGACACCAGGTAGTGAGCGCTGTAAAGAACAACTCCCGTATGGGTATGCACAATACGGATACTTACAGTGGCCTTTCTAGTCTTAGTTACGTCGTCCCCCCTATAGCCACGGGTAATCGCTGTGGTCGCTTTCTTCGCAATGCCCACTGTTCCCACCAGAATAGCATCCGCTCCCTTAAGCATGCTCATATTACTAAGCATGCCATTATCGGAAACGGCACCAGGGGCAGTTTGTTTAAGCATGGCGTCTTGATTGGCCAACTCCTCCAGAACCTGGCCAATCTGCTTGCGCTCCAATAGTATCAAATTCTTGCTTCCGCTCAGTTTGCCGATGATCGCTTCCGCGATCATCGCCCCATAAGGGCTGTGCTTTCCATCCACCGTGGTTATATTGGCAACGGCCAATGTTGGTTTCTTGCGCAGAAACACCCCTATGTCGCCCTCTCGAAACGCATTTATCGGAGTGTCCACGGGTAAAGCTTCTGAATAAGTTTCCATCTCCCCTATGATTTGTACCGTGCCCATCAACTGCTTCGCGTAGCCAAGAACATCGCCCGTTATGGGATCGACAATCTCCTCACCTTCACGATATATGTTTGCCTTCCAGCCCCGGCGATCAACAGCCCCCTGGCCGGCGTTAAGATATACCGTGTGGTCGGTGACTTTTGCCACGCGAAAGGTGGTCCTCTCTTCCACCAGCTTCAGAAGCTGACTCGTGAACCCCTCTACCATTTCATCAGACGTGATCCATTTTGGCTGCTCCGAGGCATACGCGATTTCGTCAATCAGATCTCGGCGCACCTTAATCTGGCCGCCTCTTTCAGGAGTGATTGTTACCGAATCATCGTCTTCTGCAACAATGTATCCAACTGTCTCATAGCTGCTCGCCTTGTATTTGATGACATCCATAGGCCCGATACGCTCCTGGCGCTCGCCAGTGGCAAAAGCCAAGGCTGGAGTCAAAAGAAGAAGCAATGAAGCAATCAACGCTCTCATGGTTGTCACCCTTCCTTTGAGAAACGATTCCCGGAAGCATTCTGTGCTTCCTCAACTGTGATTCAATAGCATTCAGACTATCCCGGCCCGACAAATGGCGTCTTATTAAGTCACATAATCATATTTTCTTCATCGCATGAAAGTCAAATTCCCGGTCTAGGTTATTTCGACACTGTAAATATCGACCGACTGCTCTTTGCCTCTGAGGGGTATATTGCCCATTAACTCAAAGGCCAGCGCTTGGTCTCCCGGAAGGAGTGCTTTTAAAGATTCGGACGCAAGAATTTTCTTCCCGTACTCATTGCATTTTCCCTCCATTCGCGCCGCCGTGTTCAGCACGTCACCATGGTACGCGATATGCTTCTTGATAACTCCGATCTCGGCTACGGTCACGGGGCCGACGTTGACGCCCGCCTTGAATTCGGGGACAATCCCGTATTTTTTCTCATAATATTCCGACTTTTGGAGCAGCGTCTTTTGGAAGGCGTAGTATGCATTGATGCAATTCGAGTTTCTGATTCCATCGTTTGCCTTCCATGTCAGCACGGCCTCATCACCGACATAAAGGTATATCTCCACATCATGTTTTATCACGCTGTCCGTGGGGTCCTCAAAGCAGTCCTGCAGCAGTCTGCTGAATTGG
>CBDUSG010000386.1:0-4195 GCA_965369575.1 uncultured bacterium
GATGTATGGCGAGTGGGTCGAGTTGAAAAATGCCTGCCGGGACATCTTCAATATGCAACCCGAGCAATACGTCGCCAAACTGCTCGCCGCCGCGCGCGCCACATTGCCCGCTGCCGACGACGGCGGCCCTGAAAAGGAGGCCGCGTGATGTCGGGTATTCTCTACTACTTTCCTGGTCGTCAAGCCTGCGGCCCGGAGACGCCTGCCGAGTTCGGCCTCGAGGACATCTTCCGTGACGCCTCGGCGGAGCCAGGTCGCGTCGACGGGCCCCGACGGCGAGGGCGCATATTCGCTTGAGAGGGTGACACCGAATGGCTGATGTAACTTTTACATTGGAGGCCGAAGAGGCGAAGGCGGTCCGCTCGTTCCTGCGCGTTGTCGACGCGCAGAAGAAGTCTGAGGACGGCTTCAAGCGGATCACGCGCGCATCGAAAAAAGCGGGCACAACTGCACGCGGGGAGATGGACGGCGCCGCTCGGTCGGCCTTGAATTTCGGGAAGCAGCTCGTCGGCATATCGTCCGCGGTCGGCGGCATCGTGGCGGTCGCGGCAATACTGCGCAGGGAATGGGAAAACCTGAAGCAGGTTCAGACGACTGCAGCCGCGGCGAGCATCTCGATGGCGCAGGCACGCGGTGGTGCGGTGGTGAATCTTCCGCCTGGCTTCTCGGCGGCTGACCTGGACAAGTTTGTGTCGGCGACGTCGGTCGCGACCGGCGTCAAGGAGCGCGAGCTGTATGTGATGGCGCAGACTGCTCTCTCGGCGAAGGGCGGCGTGTCGCAGGCCGGATTCTTCGACGCGATGAGGACGGCCGCCACGCTGAGCGCGAAGACGGGGCTTCCGTCGAACGTGCTTGTTGGCGGCGCGCTCGACCTTGCGACGATCACGGGCATGGAGAACGCGGCTGCGAATATCGGATGGATGCGGCAAATGGGCTCGCAGGCCCGCACGACCGACCTGAGCAAACAGATGCGGAATCTGCTGCCGGCGATCCAGTCGACGATGCAGTTCGGCGAGACGCCCGAGTCGGGCGCCGAGTGGGCGGTGCTGATCAATAGCTTCATTAAAGATGAGCCTGGCGAAATGACGCGCACGGGCCTGATTAACCTTTCCGAGCGGCTCGCGAAGCGGAAAGTGGTCCCGGGAGCGGGTGGTGGTGGAGGCCCATTCGGCGGCGGCGGGAAAGCCGGGTTTGGGTTAGTTCCTGAGAAATTCACAAACCTCGAACAGCGCCTGACGTTCCTCTCTGAGATATATAAAAAAGCAGATCGCAAAATGCAGGGCGAGATGCTCGAGAAAATCGGCGGCGAAGGCCTGATGCGCGGATTCACAGCGGCCGCTCTCTCGGGCGATCCACAGGTGTGGGAAAGGCTGAAGAGCGTAAAGAGCGCGATCTCGGCGCCGGGCCCGGCATCAGAAGCAGGCTTTCGGGAAATGATGGCATCGATACAGGCGGCTCCGCAGGAGCGTGTTGCGAGTATCCGGCGCACGATGGCCGCAGCCGGCGAGAAGATTTCCACCGGCGACGTCGTGGGCGCGCGGGCCGCGGTCACACGCGAGGGCCTCAACGACATTATGGAGCGCGCGGGAGTCGGCTGGACCGAGCGCAAGATACTGATGACGGGATTGGATGTCTCGACGCGGGGCGGCACAGTGAGACCGACCGCCCGCGCAATCGAGATGTTGGAGAGCCGGGCCAGCATGTTCGAAAGAGAGATGGTCGGAGGGCAAGTCGCTGCGCCTCTGGCCGGACTCTTGGGACCAATGCCGGGCGGACCGGGGATGGTTCCGAATCCGGCGTTCAGTCCGGAGAACGCGGGCACGCTAAGAGAAGTTGTCGACGTACTGAAAGATATACGCGATGGCCAGCGGCAGTTGAATCAGAACGTACAGGCTTCCGGAGCGGGCCGCCAGGCAGGCGAGCGAGACTGACCGGCGAGTCGCCGGAGACAGTTTTTAGATTAAACCAAAAGAGGGGGAGAGGGAGAAACAGAAATGCCAACCGAAAAAATGAAAATCTCACGTATCGAGAAGGCGAGGCAGGAACCCGAGCCCCATGCTTGGGAGAAAGCCGTGCGCGCGACGATGGCCGCGAAAGATTGTACCTTCGCCGATGCGGCGCTGCTCGTCGAGAAAGAACAGCCGGCTCTCCGCGAGAACTATCTGCTGAAAAAGAAGGGAGGCCACGCATGAAAGAAGCCACTGTATCGAAGATTATCTGTCCGTATTGCGGATTTAAAGGCTTCCATCAGCGCATATGGGTGGACCATGGGAAATATCGGTGCCGTCGACATCAATGCAGAAAGGATTTCATGGTTGTTGAGGGCGCAGATAAAGAGGTTGTTGAGACTGAGTCTGCGCGCCCCTCCGAGATCCTCGCTCGTGAAAAGTTGGAGCGCCGAAAATCTCTCATTTAAGGCCGAGCCGACGTGGCGGGGCGCTTAGGTTTTCCTCCTTCCGCGTTCCGTTGCGTTCTCGGCGATTTCTCTGTCGCTGTGGATTGCGCCGGCGAACTGATTGTACGATTGCCGGTGCGGAAAGATTAAATCGAAAACGTGCCCGAGGCGTTGGTTTTTTTGTCTCCTTCCACTGGCGCCTCGGGGCGTAATAAAAAAAACAATGATCGACAATCAGGACAGAGCGGAAATCATCGATTTCGAGCGGCACTCGTGGATCGGTTTCATCGGAAACAGCGACCAACTGTTTTTGACGCGATCCATTTACCGCGTCTCCGTTCCGCTATGGGCGCGCGACCTCGACGACGGCGAACTCGAGGCGTTGTTGTGGTTGCTCGTGATTAATCTCCGATCCAACCGCGAGGAGAATATTTCAGTTCAGCTTTTTCTGCCAGGCCAGGCGGTGGAAGGTTGCCCATTCGCAACGCTCACCTGGACCCGGAAAGTCATCCTCGGAACGTCTAGAACTTTTAATATGGTTGCTGCTGAGTGGCCGCAAAACTGAGACATCAATCATGGCACAGGCCCGAACAATCAGAGTTTCTCGCGTGGACGATCTTATCCGTATCGTGATCGAGCACAATGGGGCTGCGGCTCACCATGTGCCGGTCCAGCGCCTGTATGATCTTAAGGCGACCGCCATATATTTGGGACGTCCGGTATCCAGCGTGCGACAGCTCATACACAACGGCGATCTGCCTTCTATTAAGGGCGGTCGCGGTGGAAAACAGTTTGTCGACATACACGACCTCGAAGCTTATATCGAGCGTGAGAAGGTCCACGAGATTCCCCTATCATCATCGAGAAGACAATTATGACCTCCTTGACAATCACTCCGAAGCGATATACGATCCACGGCGGTGGATGGCGTGAAGACATCGGGCAGGACGGCCTCGAGAATTCATGTCAAAGCCGGCCCGTTCATTGGGGTGAGATACAGGGCCGCCTGCTGTCATCGAGTCAATCCATCCGCCCTGCGAGCGGGTTATACTGAAGGGGTGGTGGATGCTTATGGGGACCGTTTTTAAGCGAGAATACTCAGGAAGGAAGGATCCGGTTTATTGGATACAATACTACTGGGACGGCCGCCGCATTCGGGAAAGCTCGGGCAGTTCTAAGAAGGGTGACGCCGAGCGGCTGCTGAAAATTCGTGAGGGCGAAGTCGCGCAGGGGCGAACTCCCGGCACCTTTTTTGACAAGGTGACGCTCGGCGAGATACTCGATGATGTTCTTGCGGATTACCGGCTCAACGGCAGAAAAAGCCTTGTTCGGGTCAAGCGCTCGGCTGGACATCTCAGGCGGCATTTCCCCGGGTATAAAGCGAGCCGAATCGACACATCACTGATACGGCGATACAGCGAGGCGAGGCTCGCCGAGGGAGCGGCGCCCGCAAGCGTCAATCGTGAGCTGTCGGCATTGAAGCGCGCATTCAGCCTGGCCACTAAATGCACGCCTCCAAAGCTCCCCACCGTGCCGTATATTCCAATGCTCAACCAAAACAATACACGCGCGGGGTTCATTGAACATCATGAATTTTTGGCGCTGAGGGATGCGTTGCCCGAATATCTGCGAGGCTTCGTCACGTTCGCCTATAAGAGCGGCTGGCGCCTGACGGAGATTACAACTCTTCAATGGGACCAGGTCGACCGCCGGCAAGGAATTGTTGTGCTAAATCCGGGCGAGACGAAAAACGACGCAGCCCGGACGCTTTACCTCGACGGCGAGCTGCGCGGCGTTATT
>CBDUSG010000387.1:0-4187 GCA_965369575.1 uncultured bacterium
CCTTCATCGCCTCGAGCACGATGACCCCCTCGCCCTCTTCGACGGAATCGCCCTCTCGCACGAGCACGTTGATGATGACGCCGGGCATCGGGGCTGTCACCGCGGCGGCGCCTTCGATGGCTGCGGCGCCGGACGCCTGCCTGGCCTTGGGCCTGGTCGCGGGAGGCTTGGCCTGGGCCGTGCGCTGAGGGGCGGGCGCTGCGGCCGGCTGCGCCGGGGCGGGCTGCGTTATGCTCCTTACGACGGGCGCGCCGTCGGCCTCGTCGACGGCCACTTCGAAATATTCGCCGTCCACGAACACGTTGAACGTTCGCGCGCCCGGCCCCTGGGGCGGGCCTTCCTTCGTCGGTGGCTCGACGAGTTCGCCCCTGAGCGCCTTTTCGACAAGTTCTCTTTCGCGCGCGACGTCCTCGAGCGTCTTCGGCTTCACATCATCGGGCACAGTCTCGAGGCCATATTTCCACCTAAGGAACCTCTTGCCCGTAATGGGATACAGGGCGGCGATGAGGACGTCGGTTTCGCTCCGGGCGAGCCCCTCGGTTGCTCTGCGGGCCTTTTCCATGCCGGGCTCGAGCAGGTCGGCCGGGCGTTTCTTTGTGGGGATTTGCCCGCGCTCATAGCCCTTGAGGCCCTTTTTCTGGACTCTCTTATCGATGGGAGCGGGTGTTCGGCCGTATAGCCCATAGAGGTAATCCTTCACCTGGTCCGAGATCATCTTGTAGCGGCCGAACAGCACGTTCTGGACCGCCTGGATGCCGACGATCTGGCTCGTAGGCGTGACCAGCGGCGGATAGCCGAGTTCTTTCCGCGTGCGGGGCAGCTCTTCGTAAACCTCGTCGAGGCGGTCGAGCGCGTCGGTCTCGCGAAGCTGGTTGATCAGGTTGCTCGTCATCCCGCCGGGTATCTGATGCACGAGCACGTTCGTGTCGATGACCGCCATCGTCGTCGTGTTGAGATACTGCATGTATTTAGGCGCGATCGACTCGATGTGCCGCCCCATGTCGACCAGCTCGTTCAGGTCGAGCCCGGGATCGCGATCCGTTCCCTCGAGCGCGATGAGCATCGGCTCGATGGCAGGCTGCGAAGTCCTGAGCGCGAAAGGCGCAAGCGCAGTATCGATGATATCGACGCCGGCCTCGATCGCCTTGAGGTACGTCATCGACCCCATTCCGCTGGTGTAATGCGTGTGCAGCGAGATCGGTATCCCGACCGCATCCTTCAGGGCGCGGATCAGGTCGTAGGCGTCCGTCGGGCAGAGCAGGCCCGCCATGTCCTTGAGGCACAGGATGTCGACGCCCATCTTCTCGAGCTTCTTGGCCTTGTCGACAAAATACTTTGTGTTGAATACCGGGCCGCCGAGCCTGCGCTGCGTGAGCGAGTAGCACAGCGTGCCCTGTATCCGCTTGCCCGCCTTCTTGATCTCGTCGAACGCGGTTATAAAGTTGCGCTCGTCGTTGAGAGCGTCGAACACGCGAAAGATATCCATGCCCGCGTCTGCCGCTTCCTTGACGAATGCGCGCACGACGTCGTCGGGATACTGCCGGTACCCCACGAGGTTCTGTCCGCGAAGCAGCATCTGGAGCGGTGTGTCGGGAATGCGTTCCTTCAGCGTGTGCAGTCTCTCCCAGGGGTCCTCGTTCAGGTATCGCGTCGGAACGTCGAAGCAGGCGCCGCCCCACACCTCCATCGAGAAAAAGCCCGCCTTATTCATGCGGCCCGTTATCGCAAGCATATCCTCGGTTCTGAGCCGTGTCGCAAGGGTGGACTGGTGGCCGTCGCGAAGGGTCGTGTCGGTGATAAGCACGGGATTCTTCGCCGGCGCCTTAACGGGCCTTTTTGCCGACTTTTTGGCGGTTTTCCCGCCCTTTGCGCTCTTTTTCGTCTTGGCTGCCCTGGGTGGAGTCATGATTCCTCCTCATCTATCCGCAACGGTCGATAAGGCCAAACCGGTGAGGTTATCCCGGCACAATGCGAAGCTGCCACATCTGACGGTTTCGCATTATCTCCTGTCGTCCCGACAGGGCCCACGCGCCTGCGTGGGGGCGGGCCTCCCGCTTGCGCGCTTCCTGCCCGGCGGTTTTTTCCTCTTTTATATAGGTTGTCACGGCCGTGCTTATCGCCGCTACAACCTTCTTATCAAGCTCCATGACTGCGCTTCTCTAATGAAATCGCTTTCCAGTCCTGTTCCTCGACGGCGGCCCGCGACCGGCACAGAATGTCGGCGGCGACATCCCGCTACATTGGGATGTTCCCGTGCTTTTTCGGCGGGCGGCTCTCTCGCTTCGAGAGCAGCACCCGCAGCGCGTCAATCAGGCGCGGCCTCGTTTCCCGAGGATATATGACCGCGTCGACGAATCCGCGCGCCGCTGCGACATACGGGTTCAGAAACAGGTCCTCGTATTCCTTGATCTTTTCTTTCCTGACGGCCTCGGGGTCCTCGGCCTCCTTTATCGCCCTGCGGTGGATGATATTCGCCGCCCCCGCCGCGCCCATCACGGCGATCTCGGCAGTCGGCCACGCGAACACATAATCCGCCCCGAGGTCGGCGCTGCACATGGCCAGGTAGGCCCCGCCGGTGCTCTTGCGGACGATCAGCGTTATCTTGGGCACGGTCGCCTCCGAATAACACCACAGCAGCTTCG
Organism: uncultured bacterium; assembly: GCA_965369575.1. Classification (GTDB taxonomy): domain Bacteria; phylum Abyssobacteria; class SURF-5; order SURF-5; family SURF-5; genus CBDUSG01. The sequence goes on from CBDUSG010000387.1 coordinate 2,643, forward strand.
CGCCGTGGCGGATGATGCCGCTCCACTCCTGCTCGATACCGGGCAGGTAGCCGGGCACGTCGACCAGCGTGAGCAGAGGAATGTTGAAAGCGTCGCAGAAACGGATAAATCGCGTCGCCTTGTCCGCGGCGTCGACGTCCAGGCTCCCGGCCAGCTCGAGCGGCTGGTTCGCGATGATTCCCACGGTGTGCCCGTCGAGGCGCGCGAAGCAAACGATCAGGTTCTTGGCATAATGCAGGTGAGGCTCGAGGATTCTGCCGCCGTCGACAAGAGACCGGATGATCTCCCTCATGTCGTAACTTTTGCGCGGATTGTCCGGGATGATGCCGTCGAGCGCGGCATCGGCGCGGCCCGGCTTGTCGCCAAGGTCCATGACGGGCGGGTCTTCCATGTTGTTCTGCGGCAGGTACGAGAGCATGTCGCGAATGTGGAGGATGGCATCCTCATCGCTCTCGCACGCGAAGTGGGCCACACCGCTCTTCGCGTTGTGTGTCATTGCGCCGCCGAGCTGCTCGAAGGTCGTCTCCTCACCGGTGACCGCCTTGATGACCTCCGGGCCGGTGATGAACATGTAGCTCGTGTCTTTGACCATGAACACCCAGTCGGTCATCGCGGGCGAATAGACCGCGCCGCCCGCAGTCGGCCCCATTATGGCCGATATCTGGGGCACGACACCCGAGGCGCAAGCGTTGCGGTAAAAGATTTGGCCGTAACCGCTCAGCGCGTCGACGCCCTCCTGTATCCGCGCGCCGCCCGAGTCGTTGAAACCGACGATGGGGACGCCGTTCTTCATGGCGAGATCCATGATCTTGCATATTTTCTTGGCATGCATCTCGCCGAGCGTGCCGCCGACAGTCGTGAAATCCTGCGCATAGGCGAACACCTGCCGCCCGTTGACCTTGCCATGTCCCGTTACTACGCCCTCGCCGGGAACGAACGTCTCATCCATGCCGAAATCCGCGCATCGGTGCCGCACGAACATTCCCATCTCGCGAAACGTTCCGGGATCGAAAAACAGCTCGAGCCGCTCTCGCGCCGTCAGCTTGCCCGCCTCGTGTTGCCTGTCGACCCGCTTCTTGTCCCCCATGGCAAGCTCGCGCTCGATCCTGCGCTTCAGATCTTCCATCTTTTCCGAGCCGCTGTCTCCCATCATGCTTCTCCCTGTCGGATTACGACGTCACGGGGGCCAACCGTTCACCGGAAAAACGCAGGCCGCCCTCGTGGAGCGGCCTGCACTCTGTTTGCTTGCAAGAATCGGGCTGTCGCCCGCCGGTTTTCTCGGAGATATTCGCCGAGGACACACTTTTCCATTGAATTTCTGTTGCTCGGCATTATTCGTAGATTCATCGCCTCTCGCGCGACGCAGCCGACAGCCAGTGCGATGCCTGTTCCAGTCTGGGGTGTTTCTGGTGACTGACGCGGCGAATGCCTGCGCGCTGTTAGTGTCGTGTCAATCGTGTATTGTCGGCCTCAGAGTCCCGCAAGTTGTCCAAGGCAAGGCACAGCCACGCAGGAATATTGAGCATATTTCAAGTGGCTGCAACG
>CBDUSG010000388.1:0-4175 GCA_965369575.1 uncultured bacterium
CCGCGCCCTGGTCTTTAACGGTGCCCGCGCCGACGGCGAGCGTGCGCGCCGCGGTAACCTTTTCGAGCGTCTCGCTCTCGTGTTTGACGTATCCCTTTACGGTTTCGACCAGGTTGGGTATGAGGTCGTACCTGCGCTTGAGCTGCACGTCGATCTGCGCCCAGGCGTTCTTGATCCTGTTGCGGAGCGTGACGAGCCTGTTGAAAGAATAGATTATGTAAAGAACCAGTGCGACGATGACGACGAGGACGATGGTTGTCATGCGGGCGACTCTCCTTTCATGCGGCCGCGCGATGTCTCTTCAGGAAGAAACATCCAGGACTACTTGCCGGTCATGTAGTAGCTGAGTCTGAGGAATCTCGTGTATCTGCGTAGGGCCTCATTTCGAGTCTTCATCATTTCAATGTTTTTCTCCGCCATTTGATATTCGGGCATGTGGGAAAGAAGATTGTCGAGATATTCCTTCTCTTCCTCTTCACTCATGTAGGTATCGCGCGTGGCCTGGAGTTCTCCTGAGTCGAGAAAAAATCCGCCACATTCGCCGCATTCGTCGACATTGACATCTTTCGTCCTCAGGTGTATATGCGCATACATCGGGATACCGCATTTAGGACACTTGATCTTGCCGCGGTTCTCGTCGTTGGAGCGCGGATTGTAGAGCGCTTCCTCGAGCGCCGCACCGAGGCCCTCGTTCTGTTCATCGAGCTTGATCAGTTCCATCCAGTCGAACCACATTCCCCTGCAGCCGATCTTGCAGACGTCCACGTGGATGCCGCCGAAATCCTCCTCAACCATTTCCTTTGCGCATACCGGGCATTTCATGACGCGCCTCCTCTCTTAGAGCGGTTCATCGAATGATTCGGTTCCCAGGCGGATCTGATTTGTTATGCACTTCGGCTAAAAACTCAGAATATTTTGAACAGCTTTCCTATGAAGAACGCGTAGAAAATGAGGAGCAGCCAGCCCTCCCAGTTTGCGATTTCCTTGTCCTGCGTCATGAAAACGAACAGTATTGTCCCGATAAGCATCATGGGCAGACCGAAACCGATGATGCCGGCCGGGATAGTCAGCGTTCCCAGCAGCGCCGGGATTCCCATGACGGCGAGCGCGTTAATAATGTTCGAGCCGAGGATGTTGCCGACGGCGATCTCGGGCTTATTGTTTCGGACCGCCGAGAGTGTCACTACGAGCTCCGGCAGCGAAGTCCCGAAAGCGACGGCGCTGAGCGCTATCACTTCTTTTCCCAGGTTCAGCAGCCCCGACAATTCTATGATCGCCTCGATCGTGTAGCTGGCGCCGAGATAGATGAAAAAAGCGCTCACGACGAGCACGGCCCACGTCTTCCATGACGACACCTTTTTCTTTTCCTCGAGCCTGTTTTCGAGGTCGGGGTCCTTGTGCCTGTCTTTTGTGCTTATGCAGTACAGAAGGTAGACAACGACGGCGGCGAGCGAGAGCAGGCCCTCGATGCGACCGAATTCGCCGTCCCAGATGGTCGCCGCGAGCAAGAATGCCGATCCCGCAAGAAACGGCAGATCGACCTTAATCAGGTCGTGCGCAATCGTCATTCGCTTCCCAACTATCGCCGTCAGCCCGAACACGAAAAAAATGTTGGCGATGTTCGAGCCGACAACGTTGCCGACGACTATCTCAGACGAACCCTTCAGGACGGCGATAATGGAAGTTACGATTTCGGGCAGGGACGTGCCGAGCGCCACGATAGTGACGCCGATAACGAATGGCGATATTCCGAAGAGCAGGCCGATCTTCTCGGCCGAGTCGGTGAAATAACCCGAGGCCTTGATGAGGATGCAGAGAGATACAATGAATACAATTGTCCAGCCCAGTATCGCCATCAATGTATCCGCAAGATTCGACCCATGTCGGCTCCGGTCGTCTGCAGGGCTCTTTTCGTGCGGCTGCCCGGCGGTGTCGTCAGCAGTGCGACCGACGGGCCAGGATGTCGTCGCTCAATTCGGGCAGACCGATCTTTTTCAGGATCGCGACGAACCGGGGATCGGAGCGAATGTTGTCGAACGCCGGATTCGCGTTTATCCAGCAGAGCCAGTGGTCGTGCTCTTCACACGCTTTTTCGAGGCATTCGAATCCCTGGTCCTCGTTCCCGAGGTCAAAGTTGAGAATCGCCATGACGAACGGCGGGACGTACATATGCTTCGAGCGCTCCGTCAGGTCGTCGAAGATTCTTTGCGCCTCGTCTTTCCTGCCCATTACAGCATAGGCGTTTCCGATATATGCTTCCACCGACGGATTCCAGGCGCCGGAAAGCGCCCGTTCCTTTTCGAACTCGGCCATGGCTTCATCGAGCATCTCGTTGTCCATATACGCAAAGCCCAGGAACATATGCGCGTATATAAAGTCGGGCTCCATCTCGATTGTTCTCTTCACCGCCTTCATCGACAGATCGATGTCACCCGCGAACCGTGCGATCATTCCCAGCATTGTGTTAATGATCAGCGAAAGCGGGTCGAGTTCGCGGGCGCGCCTGATTTCGGCCAGTGCCTCATCGAGTCTGCCCATGAACATAAGGAGCATTGCGTATCCATGATGGCCGGACGCATAGCCGGGGTTGAGCTCGATCGCCCGGAGATACTCCTTTTCCGCGCCCTCCCAGTCCCAGTCGAAGTGCATTTTGACGAATCCGAGCGAGGTGTGGGCTTCGGCCAGCGTGTCATCGATCTCGAGCGCCCTCAACGCCGCCTCTTTTGCCTTGGGATAGGCCTCTTTCGGCGGGAAAGAGCCGTAGTACGGAAGAATCGTGTAGGCGTCTGCCAGCCCGGCATGCGGGAGCGCGCAGTAAGAGCCCAGCTCGCTGGCCTGCTCGAAGCATTCGATGGCCTGTTTCAGCCCCTCCTCCGTCATCTTGTTCCAGAACCAGCGCCCTTTAAGGTACAAATTGTACGATTCGGGGCAAGCGTCCTGGTACCTCACGGACGCTTCCTTCTCTTCGCCCAGCAGGTCTATCTTCAGCCTGTCTACGATCGCCAGCGTGATATCGTCCTGTATTGCAAACACGTCGTCGAGCTCGCGGTCATAGCGTTCGGACCACATGTGGTGACCGCCGGAGGTGTTGACGAGCTGTGCCGTTATCCTCAGCCGGCTGCCCGCCTTGCGCACGCTGCCCTCGAGTATCGTGTCGACTTTCAGTTTGCGGCCGATCTCGCGGATGTCCGCGTCCTTGTTTTTGAACGAAAAGGCCGAGGTGCGCGCGATCACGCGAAGGTTCTCCAACTGCGTGAGCGCATTGATGAGTTCCTCGGCCAGCCCGTCGCAGAAATATTCCTGGTCCTTTTCCGGGCTCATATCGGCGAATGGCAGCACGGCTATCGAGGGCGCGGCGCGCATTTCCGATATTCCGGACGTGAGGATGGACGGCTCGCTTTTGGAAGATCTCAGGTCGGCGATCACCGCCTGCATGTCTTTGGGCCGGCTTTCCCGATCCTTTTGCAGCATTTCCTCGAGCGTCCGCTCCACGGCCGGCGGAACGTCTTCCCGAAGGTTCGAGAGAAACTCCGGGCCCTCATTCAGGATGGCATAGATGACCGCTGCGTCGGTCGGTCCCTCGAACGGGCGCCGTCCGGCGAGCATTTCATACAGCACCACACCGAGCGACCAGATGTCGGAACGGTGGTCCACGTCCTCGCCGCGAACCTGCTCGGGGGACATATATGAGACGGTGCCCAGGACCGTCGCCGTTTTTGTGAGTCGGGTCTGCCCGGAAAGCTTTACGAGGCCGAAATCCGTTATTTTCACCCCGCCGCGGCTGGAAATCATGATATTCGCGCTCTTGATGTCGCGGTGGATGATGCCCTTTTCGTGCGCCTCCTGCAGGCCCGAAGCCGCCTGGAGAGCTATATCTACGGCCTCACCGACGGTCAGCGGCCCGGATTCGATCTTTTCGGCCAGGCTCTCGCCTTCGACATACGCCATTGCGATGAAGGTCCGCCCCTCGACTTCGTCGATCTCGTGGACGGTGCAGATGCTGGGATGATCCAGCGCGGCGGCGGCGTGCGCCTCGCGGGCGAATCGTTCCCTGGCCTCCGGCGTGCGGGTCAGCTCCGGCGGCAGGAATTTCAGGGCGACCGAGCGCCCGAGGCGGGTGTCTTCGGCCCTGTAGACCACGCCCATTCCGCCCTCGCCGAGCTTCTCGAGAATCT
>CBDUSG010000389.1:0-4170 GCA_965369575.1 uncultured bacterium
TCGATGTATCCGGCTTTTCGTTCTTTCGCGAGGTCCTGCGCGCGCAGAAGCAGCACTCGCCGAACATCTTCTCTCTCACAGCATGTGCCCACGCAATCAAAATATGGAAGCGAGACGAGGAATTTCCCAAAGAGTCGGCTCTTTTTGAAAACCAGCGGCAGAACCCCGACGGCCGCGCCCCCCTGCTCAGCCATAAGATATATGCACTCGTTCCGATAGGCCCGCTCGAATACGTGCTTCCAACCGAATCTGTGAAAGGCGGATCCTTCTTTGTTGTTCCGGACAAAATCATCCCATTTCGGCTCAACGTCTTCGGTACAGACTGTGACGTTGACGTTGCCAGCTTCCGCTTCAGCAGGCATCATGTCCGCTCCTCTGACAGCAAGGCAAGCATGTTCACTAATTGCTCAACAATTCCTCGGTTAGTAACCGCACGTCAGTCGAACCCAAAGACTCAAAGAACGCTATCAACCCGAACACGTCTCTATGCAATTGCCTCAGTTGCTACCAACTCTGACGGGCTCAGCCTCCCATAAACGGCAAGTCTGACTCACAACCGGACTCACTAAGCTCCTTCCGGCGTGGAATAAAATCTGGTAATCAGTGGATGCAGGTTTTTAAACCTATACACGCCCACTGCCAAGAGAATCACCGGATAGAGTAATGTCGCCGCCGTCTTCATCAACACATTCACGAGATTCTGAGAACTGGCTGTAACGTATGCCACCAGTTTTCCACCTTTGACCGATCCGAGGTGAAGCAGTTCGCCGCATTGCTCGAGGAACGGAGACACGGCCTCTGAACACCACGTCTCCAAGCCAAAGGATTCAACACTGATCCTAGCAATCAGTAGATAACAGGCAACGGCCGTCAGAGCCATCTTAGTGAACGCCGTCCAGTCATAGGGGATCCTGTATCGTTTCTGAGCCAGAGGATAGTGCAAAACCAATCTTATAAATTCAATCACTAACATCGTCCACGCTGCTCCCAAAAGGCCAAAATGAGCAATCAACGGCAGGCCGACCAACACGCTCAATCCGGCCAGCGTCACGTAGATATAGGATGCAAGATGGGTCTGCTTGGAATGGAATATGCCAAACTGGCAAAACTGGGTCATCGCGTCCATTATCTTGGCGCCTATGAGAACGACAATGATTGGGATTCCAGCCCAGAATTCGTGCGGGGAGATTATCCTGATGACATCAGGCAGCACAACGGCGAGCAGTAGGCTCATAAACAGAACCAGCGAAATGAAAATGCGGAATGTCCTTGCAATAATGTCGGGGCCATCAGTTTGCCCTGACAGCTCGAACGCCTTCGGATCCCATGTTTTGAAAAAGGGTTGGGTCAGAAACAAGGGCAACAAAACGACGAACTTAAACACCATCTCAAAAATTCCTACTGCCGAAATGCCGGCATACATTCGCAACATGACCGTGCCGGAACGATCCTTCACCAGCATCGCAAGATATCCGGGAACAAGCGGCAACAGATATGCGAGCATCTCCTTTGCTTTAGTCTTTGAAAAACTTAAGCCGACCTTCAAAAACACATACACATGCCAAAAAACCCCGAAGAGGACTGCACAAATCAGGGAGCTGTACAGGAAACCCAGAACCCCCATTTCCAACACCACTATCAAATAGATGTTCAGAGTAAGGCCGACAATGAGTCTGAGAAGCGCTGCGCACGAGAATAGAAATGCCCGTTGATTTACCACGACATAGGTCCGAGCCGTATCGGCCGTGATGGTCAATCCGAACGTGATGAAGGCCAAGATGAAATAATATTCGTACCCGCCTTTCCCGAGCATCAGTCTCGATATTATTCCCGCGAACGGTAATGCCAGTCCCACAAGGATCGGAACCACAGCAAGCATCACGAAAAGACCCGTTGAGACCACCGTGTTTCGCTCTTCCTGTGAGTCATAGTTGTAGTAGAATCTCGTAATCGCATAAGCCATCCCGCGTGCAACCACGGCGGAAAGGAGAGTAAGGCAAATGTCGATCATCCCGATAATGCCATACCCCTCGGCGTGAAGGTAGTGCGCATAGATCGGAATCATGATGAAGCCGACCGCCTTTGAAAGGATGGTTGCCCCGCTGTATATGGCGGCGTTCTTGGCTATTCTGGCGGTTGTTTCCACTTGGATCTAACGTTACCGTCGTATCGGCTGACTATGCGAATACATCCGAATGCCGGGAGCGGCTTATTTCCTTTCTGTATTTTCCTCCGCACAAAAGTCATGGAAGGATAACTGCTCATCCGACTTCTTGCGCGGGATGAAGCGGCTGATTTGTCTCATGCGCCTGCTTAGGGCTATATTGGCTTCCATCGTCCCGACACAACATGACCTGCACATGTCGAACTTTGGGGGCTTGCAGCCGTTTCGAAATGCTTTGTATCTGCGGTCATTCCAGATCTCGGCAAACGGACGCTCTCTGAGGTTCCCCATGATGTAGCGGCTCTCACTGATCAGGGCGGGTGAGCACGGGAGTACATTTCCGGTAGGAGTAATGTCTGCGGACACGAAGGGTATGACACAATATGTATGCTCGAAATTATAGATTCCCCTGGAACGACCGTGATGCAGATAATCATTGATCGAATCTCCCCGACCGAAAATAAACGCCCACTCCCGCGAGACGCCCTGCTTGAGCGCGTGGGCCTCGGTCTGGAGCACTGGAGCTACATGTTCGTTGTACTTCTCGATGTCCTCCCTCGTGAGATCAAGCAACGCTATGTCACGTCTGAATTCCTCTATGTCGAAGGTGGCGGCATGAGGCAACCATGTGTTATTGACGCTTATCGGCGAAAGACCGACGTGGTCGATCGGCGCAATGTCTCTAAGCCGCAGCAGGGATGTCAGCGATTCGAAATTGACTTTGCACACCACGGTATTCGTGGATATTTCCAGCGGGCTATCGAGCTTCGCGCGGGCCTCACTCAACAATCTTAATCCCCTTACAGCTTCCGCAAACGCCCCGCTTCGCCCCATCATGTGGTCATGAACTTCCGGCTCAGCCGAGTGGATCGAAAAGCGAACCGAGGAGAAATATCTTGCGATGAGTTCGGCAAGCTGCGGCGAAATCCTGGTTCCATTGGTCGTCATCGACAGATTGAATCCCAACTTCCCGGCGCAGAGGACAATGTCCGAAAAGTCGCGTCGAAGGGTCGGTTCACCTCCGGTGAAATTCAAGGCTTCCGTGCCCATGCCTTTCAACTCTCGAATAGTGGCACAGATCTGCTGGCTGTTCAATTCCGGCTCTCTTGAGCTATAGCGCCAGAAAGCGCACATCCGGCATAGCATGTTGCACCGCATAGTCAGGCAAAAACTAACGCTTTCCGGCGCAGAGCTTTCGTTGCGAGACCATTTGTTGTAAAACTTGTAGTGTTGCACGGCCGAACCGACTTTTCTCACGAGATTCATGGGCCAACTCCCTGATGAAACAGTTTCACTCGCATGTTTGTCCTCGTTCGGAATCTCAGGCTTTGAAGACGATAGTTATGATCTCGGGGGGACAGTAAACTCGCAAGGGCAAGATATTCCAACCGATTCCACGACTCACCACCAGTTTCGTTGACCCGAACTGAAAGAGGCCGGAACTGTATTTCCTCTGAAACTCCGATTTCGCGTACACGGGGCCGATGCGCGGGATTGTTATCTGACCGCCGTGAGTATCTCCGCTCAGCACAAGGTCCACGCCTCTTTCCTCCGCCCAAGGCGCCACATCCGGATAATGGGAAAGCAGGATGCGGTAAGGAGAAGCGGGCGCCTTCCGAAGCGCCCGCGTAAGAACGAAGTCGGCATCGTCTTTCCAAAGCTTGAAAACCTCGAGGCGTCCATCCACGACCTTCTCCAAAAAGTCTCCTTCGTCCGAGTTTTCACGCGCACTCACGCACAGATCGCGATACAATTTCCGTCCTTTGGAATAACTCCAGAGCCCGACAGTTCCGCTTCGGATGCGTCGGGGGCTCTCATCGTAGCAATCGACCTGCCAATGTTCGGGCTCAGGGGATTCGTCGCGCCACACTTTTGCCTTTATTTGAAAAAGTTGCCAAAAATACTAAAGATGTTGAAATATATATTTTGATAAATGCACCTCGCGATGTAAAAACAACATTAACCGATTTTATATTTTACGAAGATCTTATTGCAGATCAAGCTCT
>CBDUSG010000390.1:0-4159 GCA_965369575.1 uncultured bacterium
GCATTGGACAGACGAGTCCACACTGCTCCTGCTACAGCATATCGTGCAACGGCTACATGAGATGCCCGTCCTTGTCATCGGCACGTATCGGGATACCGAACTCGATATTGCCCGTTCACTCGCCAAAGCTCTGAAAGAGCTTCTCCGGCAGCGCTTGGCTCATGATCTTCTACTTAAGCCTCTCCCCAAGACCGAAGTTTCGGCAATGCTTCAGGGCCGGAGCGGGCAGGAGCCTCCATCTCGCCTTGTTGAAGTCATCTATCGGGAGACCGAGGGCAACCCGTTCTTTGTCGAGGAAGTATTCAAGCACCTCGCCGAAGAAGGCAAGCTTTTCGATGCTGATGGCCAATGGCTAAGCGATCTCCGCATCGACGAGCTGGATGTGCCGCGAGGTGTTCGCATGGTAATCGGCCATCGTCTCGAGCGCGTTAGCGAGGAATGCCGCCGCACACTGACCGCAGCCGCCGTCATCGGACGTGGCTTCGGCTTCGAACTCTTGAATGAATTGGTGAGTCTCGATGAGGATTCGATGCTGGATGCGGTTGACGAGGCGGAGCGGGCGCAGCTCGTATCCTCAAAGACCACGGGTAGAGAGGTGCAATTCACTTTTTTCCACGAGTTGATCCGCCAAACCTTGTTGAGCTATCTTTCACCGTTACGACAGCAGCGGTTCCACCTTCGAGCAGCCGAAGCATTGGAGAGAATCTCTGGCCCTGCCTTGGAGGATTATGCGGCCGACCTCGCTTATCACCTCCAGCAAGCAGGTGCATCGGCCGATCCTGAGAAGGTAGTTCGTTACCTGGTGTTGGCCGGGGAACGGGCGATGGGGACCTCATCTTTCGAGGGCGCTCTAGAACATTTTGACAATGCCCTTTCGTTCCAGTTCGCCGGAAGCGTCCGAGTTCGACCCGAAGTGCTCTACAAAAGAGGCTTTGCGCTCCGCAGCATAGGCCGACAGGACGATGCCATGGCTGATTGGAAGGAGGCAGCGGCTATTTATGAGAAGACTGGCGACGCTGAGGGAGTAGGTCAAGTCTGCGCGGAGATCGCGTATCAGTTGACCGTGGAAGGACGATTGGCTGAAGCATATGAAACCGCCCAACGCGGCATTTCCTCTATGGGAGAAAGGGCCAATATCGCCCGCTGTCGCCTTCTTGCCGCTGCTGGTACAGCGATCGGCTTTACGGAAGCTGACTACGACCGGGCAGACAGCTTGTTCACTCAGGCTCTTGAAATGACTGAGCAGGTCGGTGACGAACATTTGTTGGGCTCCGTGTACCATCGGAAGGCCGTGTTCCATCGCTATTACCGGCAATCTCAACGGGCCGTTGATGCCGGCCTCCGCGCCGTTGAGTTGCTTCGCTTGTCCGGAAATATCTATGAAGCCGCCGACGCCCTCACAACCGTACAAGTGGGTATGATCTGGACGGGCCGCTTCGAAGAAGCCAAAAGGATTGGCCAGGAAGCACACTCCTGTGGGGTTGAGTCCAAGAGCGACATAGCCCTTTTTTTTGGCGGCATATTTGACGCCGCACTGGAAGTGATGATAACCGGGAATCTCGATCTTTTTAAGCAGCGTTCTACCGCTTTGCTGGAAATGAGTGGAAAAATAGACCCGCTCTGGTTTGTGCAACTGTATCCGATTCTTGGCCGCGCGCAGTTTTGGCGCGGTGGGTGGGAAGAGGCGGCAGAGAGTTTCCAAAAGGGCGTCGAATCAGGCGGCCCCGCCGCAGGAACCGGAACACTCATTGGCCCTCTCATCCGATTCAAGGCCTATGCCGGAGAGAGGACCGCTGTCCTGAGGATTTTGCAACAAAAGCAAGAGATGCTCGCGAGCGCCGGCCGCATGAATACACTTGACGCATGGGCGATGTTGGATGCGGCAATCGAGGGGCTGGCGGCGCTTGGAGAATGGGATGAAGCCGCGAAACTTTATCCTCCGGCCGTTGAGGCGGTCAATTCGGACCATGTGATACGTTCGACTTTTACGGGACTCGCACAGACTACGGCCGGTATCGCAGCTATGGCGAGCCGAAAGTGGGAAAAGGCGGAAGAGCACTACCAGATTGCCCTGCGCCAGGCTCATGAGCTACCACACAAGATCGAGCAGCCGGAAGTCCGGCGATGGTATGCTCGCATGCTCATCGAGCGCAACGCGCCCGGCGACAATGAGAAGGCGCGCACGCTCCTGACCGAGGCCATCGCCATGTACCGCGAGATCGGCATGCCCAAACACCTCAATATGGCCGAGGAACTTCTGGGAAAAGCTTAAGACATGATGGCTCGCTAATCCATTTCCCATGGGCCAATACCCACTCAGCAACATAGGCGAAAGGAACAAATCGCTGAGAATATTTTTTGTACTCTTCACTATTCTCGACCCCCTCGGAGTGAAGGCATCACCCATGCGATCGTTCGAATATCGCTGCGGACGAGTCAATAGACCGTTTCCCAGGCTTCACTTTTCCCATGCATTCCGTGAATTTTCCCTCGACGCTTTTGGGGAAAGCAAGACCGTGATGATAACCTTCACCTGCTTGACACACTATGATCCCAGTACTATACTCTGATCACTAGGCGCCGCACTTTTACTCCGCCGCCTGCTTCACTTTTATCCCGCCATTTGGATATTGGAGCGAACGGTCACAAACGATTCCGGAAAACAGACGAATAGGATCAAGAGCAGCTAACCGAACGGCATTAAGATCAAGACCTTGCACCTTAAGAGGGGTGCGCTGCAATCAGCCTGCCGGCTTCCTTGGGCGGTAGCCTGACTATACCGAAGGGTCACCTATGACCGAGAATCGACCGCCCGACCCCGAGATTTGGGTAGATGAATACGGCGACTATTTGTTCCGATATGCGCTGTTCAGGCTGAGGGACCCCGCAATAGCCGAAGAGATTGTTCAGGAGACCTTTTTGGCGGCTCTCGCTGCGCGCGACAAGTTCGCGGGACAATCTTCCGTGAAAACGTGGTTTGTCGGAATTCTCAAGCACAAGATTATCGACCACATTCGCAAAGCCAGTCGTGAGCGTCGTGTCGGGCAAGACGAGCCTCCGGCAAATTCAGTCGAGAAACCTTTCGACGAAAGGGGGAGTTGGAGAGAGGGGCCGGCCGAATGGAGTGTCAACCCCAGAACGATTTTCGAGAGAAAAGAGTTCCGGGAAATCTTTACGCGGTGCTTGTCCAACCTTCCACCCCGCCTCTGTGAAGCCTTTGTGCTTCGTGAGACAGAGAATCTGGACAGTGAAGAAATCTGTAAGATTCTGGGAGTTTCCGCGACTAACTTATGCGTGATGCTTCATCGGGCCCGCATGCGCCTGAGAGAATGCCTGGAAGTCAACGGGTTTGGCCGAAAGACTGGAAAGGACAAATGATGCTGTCTTGTAAAGAAGTGACAAGGCTGGTGTCCGAATCGCTGGATCGAAAGTTGCCGCTCTCCCAGCGTATCGCCATGAGGATGCACCTTCTCATGTGCAAATTGTGCTCGCGATATAAGAAGCAACTACTACTGATAAGAGAAGCCATCAGGCATTACTCATTGCAAACAGAAGACGTACCGCCTCTCACCCCCGATTCCCTCTCGCCGCAAGCGAGCGAACGCATCAGACGCTCTCTTCGCCAGGAGAGCGAGTGAACTCGCTCTGTTTCTCTTTCCCTGTAAGAATCTGAGACCTCAAACGACTAACTAAGCGGGTTGTCCTCGCTCTATTCTCGGAGTGCATTTAAGCCCATTGCTCATGTTCATAAGGATGAGAAAAAGGCATCGGAAAAAAGGAGAAAGATTCATGAACGAGAATGTGACTCAGCAAAACCGCATATCGAGCAAAATCACATCGGCAGCCGACAATGTGGAAGCTGAAGTTCTGCGGCGTTACCGAGAAGGAGCGCAACAGGTTGAAGTCGGCCTTTGCTGTCCCACTCAATACGATTCCCGGTTTGTTGAATTGCTGCCGCTGGAAATCGTCGAGAAGGACTATGGCTGTGGAGACCCGTCGTACTACGTCCATGAAGGGGAGACCGTTGTCGATCTGGGTTCCGGAGCCGGCAAGATTTGCTACATCCTTGCCCAGAAGGTGGGTCCCGAAGGAAGCGTGATCGGTGTTGACTTCAACGACGAGATGCTGGCCCTGGCTCGCAAATATCTTTCGTACATGG
>CBDUSG010000391.1:0-4157 GCA_965369575.1 uncultured bacterium
CCCCACAGTTTCTCTCTTTCTTCTTCTTTTTCTCTCTTGCGAAAAGAGAGAAAAAGAAGAAATAAAAGGATGATAGAAAGCGTTTATCAATTGCGCACCGGGTAAGGACTAATCATATGGCCGCATTGGAAAAACTGGAACGGCGCGTTCTCGAAATCATTCAGCAGGATTTCCCGATAGAGCCGCGTCCCTACAGAGTCATGGCGGACCAGCTCGGCGTTACAGAAGACGACGTGTTCGGGGCCGTACGGAATCTCTGCAAAAAAGGCATCATTCGCAGGCTCGGCGGCAGCTTCGATTCCCGCAAAGTCGGTTACAAGAGCACGCTGGCCGCACTGAGCGTATCCGAAGACCGCCTCGACGAGGCGGTCGAAATCGTAAACGGCTATGACGGAGTCACGCACAACTACGAGCGCGAGGGCAAGTACAACGTCTGGTTCACACTCATTACATCGTCGGAAGAGGAGATAGAGCGCACGATCGAGGAGATAGGAGAACGAACGGGCGCGCCCACGCTGAATCTTCCCGCGACACACGTGTTCAAGATCAAGGTGACTTTTGATCTGGGAAACAACGACGAATGAGCTTCGACAAGCTGGACAGAGCGATAATAAGCGCGTTGTCGGGTGACATTGCCGGCAGCCTGCAGCCATACAAGGACATCGCCGATCGACTGGGCGTGAACGAAGATGACGTGCTCGAGCGCATCCGCGGCTACCGCGAATCCGGCCTTCTGCGCCGGATGGGCGCGATGATCGCACACCGCGTCGCAGGGGTTAAGGCCAACGGCATGGTCGTCTGGGATGTCGGCGAGGACAGGCTCGAGGAAGTGGGCTCCAAACTGGCCTCGGCGCCCGAAGTGACCCACTGCTACGCCCGTCCGCGGCATCCGGAATGGCCTTATCGTCTCTATACCATGGTTCACGGCCGCACGAGAGACGATTGTGAGCGGGTCGCCGAGAGGCTCTCGAAAGAGGTCGGCGTCGACGGATACAAACTCGTGTTCAGCGCGCGTGAGTTCAAGAAAACGAGTCCCCGGTATTTCGTCAAGTGAGGAGCTAAAATGGCGCGACCGAAAACAGAATCGGAAAAATTGTGGAAAAAGGCGCAGCGCTACATGCCCGGCGGCGTGAACAGTCCCGTGCGCGCGTTCAAGGGCGTCGGCGGCACGCCGATATTCGTCGAGCGAGGCAAAGGTTCGAAAATATGGGACGTCGACGGCAAGCAGTACATCGATCACGTATGCTCGTGGGGGCCGCTGATACTCGGGCACGCCGACAAAGAAGTCGCGGCGCGGCTGAAGAAGGTCATTTCGCAGGGGACCAGCTTCGGCATCCCGACCGCGAGGGAAAACGAGCTTGCGCGTATGATAATCCGAGCCGTGCCCTCGATCGAAAAGGTGCGCCTCGTCAGCTCCGGCACCGAGGCCGTGATGAGCGCGATACGGCTCGCGCGCGGCTATACCGGACGGTCGAACATCATCAAGTTCGACGGCTGCTATCACGGCCACGCCGACGGATTGCTCGTGAAGGCCGGTTCGGGCGCGACGACGCTCGGTGTGCCCACAAGCCCGGGTGTGCCGCCGGAATACGCAAGATGCACGATGACGCTCCCTTACAACGACGTCGACGCCGTGGCCGCTGCGTGCCGCAAGCGTGGCAAAAGCATCGCC
Source organism: uncultured bacterium (assembly GCA_965369575.1). Taxonomy (GTDB): domain Bacteria; phylum Abyssobacteria; class SURF-5; order SURF-5; family SURF-5; genus CBDUSG01. The sequence continues at coordinate 1,673 of CBDUSG010000391.1, forward strand.
GCCATAATACTCGAGCCCGTAGCCGGAAACATGGGCGTCGTGCCCCCCGTCGACGGATATCTGGAGTCACTGCGCGAGATCACCGAGAAATACGGGATTCTGCTTATTTTCGACGAGATTATAACGGGCTTTCGGGTGGCGTACGGAGGCGCGCAATCGGTGTACAAGGTCAAGCCCGACCTTACGACCCTCGGAAAAATAATCGGGGGCGGACTGCCGGTGGGCGCATACGGCGGAAAGGCCGAGATAATGGACCTCATGGCCCCGGCCGGCCCCGTATACCAGGCGGGCACGCTCTCGGGCAATCCGCTGGCCGTCGAGGCCGGGCTGGCAACGCTCGAGATCCTGTCGCGTCCCGGCGCGTACAAGAAGCTGGGCAAGCTGTCCGCAAAGCTCGGCGACGGCCTGATCAGGGCCGCCAAAATGGCGGGCATGCCGTCGTACCATACGCGCGTCGGCTCGATGCTGTGCATGTTCTTCTCGGACGATCCCATTAATAATTATGACGATGCTCTCAGATGCAATACGGAGAGATACGGCAAATATTTCCACGAGATGCTCGGGCACGGGATTTATCTTGCGCCGTCACAGTTCGAGGCCGCATTTGTTTCGCTTGCGCACACGGAGAAAGATATAGAAAAGACAATAGATGCCGCCGAACTTTCTTTGCTCGGAATCGTTTAGGCGGAGCAAAGAGATATACTTTATTTTTTCCCGTGTTTCGGGTATACTTCCTCTTTGACGCGCCGCTCCAAATTTCGCAGCGGGCTCGGCGCGCAGTCGGCCGACGGCGAGGGGAACCCGCCGGGAGCGCACGGCGGTGACCCTGCCAGGACGAAAGGCGAGCGTTTCCGATGCCCCTCGTGCCCGTGGAAGAGGTAAAGCTGCTCGTTCACGTCGGGCTGATGCTACTGTGCGGTCTGCTCGCCGGAGAGATGGCCGCACGCGTGAGGATTCCAAGGGTCACCGGCTACCTCCTGGCGGGATTGCTGCTCGGCCCCTCGACCACGGGGGTGATCGGAGAGTCCGAGACACGTAACTTCGACCTCATCGCGCAGCTCGCGCTGGGGTTGATAATGTTCAACATCGGCGGTCGCTTCAAGGCGCGCGACGTGAGGCCTTTCATCGGGAAGCTGCTCACTGTGGCGAGCTTCGAGATGGGGCTGACGTGGGCGCTCGTGGGCGGCGCCGTCTGGGCCATGAGCGGAAGCGGCGTCCTGGGGCTCTCGGCGGGATTCGTCGCGATGGCGACGGCTCCGGCCACGACGCTGGTCGTCGTCAAGGAATACGAATCCGAAGGCCCGCTCACGAGCAATCTGATTGCTCTTGTCGGACTCAACAATTTCTTTTGTCTCGCGCTGTTTCCGTTCCTGCTGATCGCGATTGCGGGACACACCGCGGGATACGCCGTTCCATTTATGGAAGTCGGCAGGTCGCTTGCGCTGGGCGTCATGCTCGGGCTGGCCCTCAGCTTTTTTGAGGAGCGCACGCATGCGCCAAGCCAGCAGATCCTGCTCGGGTTCTGCGCAATCGCGCTTGCGGTGGGGCTCGCGTATGCGTGGGGCGGCTCAGGGCCGCTGGCGACGCTTGTGATGGGCATTGTCAAGGTCAACTCGTCGCCGCGCGGAGGGGCTCTCTTTGATCGGATCGACGCGGGGGCTTATCCCCTTTATGTTTTGTTCTTTGTTATAGCCGGGGCGAACCTTCACGTGAGCACTTTGCTCCATGCGGGACTGGTCGGCATGGCCTACATCGGGGCAAGGGCGGTCGCGAAGATCCTTGGCGCGGCGTGGGGGGCAAGCGTGGCCGGCCTCTCCGTCGAGTTGAAGCGATATCTCGGCCCCGCAATGATATCGCATGCGGGCGTCGCTATCGGACTGGCGATGGCCTTGGGACAGCTTGGCACGTCTGCCGGCAGGACCGCCCAGGCGGTCGTGCTCGGTTCGATCGTGATTTTTGAGGTGGTCGGGCCGATAGCGGTAAGGTTCTCGCTTGTGCGTTGCGGCGAGGTCAAGATGGTCTCGCTGTTGCCGCACCTGCCGGGCCAGTCCAGCATAGACGACCTGCAAAGAGTGTTCGGCCAGATAAGACGCTCGCTGGGGCTTCAGGTGAAGGGGCTCGGGCAGACGAAGGAGCCGCCGACCGCAAGGCACGTGATGAGAACAAATGTGGAGGCGGTTCCCGACAACACTCGTTTTGACGAGTTGCTCAAGATAATCTCGCACGCCCGATCCAACCTTCTGCCGGTCGTGGACCGCGACGGTCATTACATAGGCAACATATCGCTTCCCCGCATCAGGGATGTGATCTTCGACCGGGCACTGGCGGACTTGCTGATAGCGCGCGACCTGCTGGATTCGGAGGCCGCGTATGTGACTCCCGACGAGCCGATGGGGGCGGTACTGCAGAAATTTCGCGACATCGTAGTCGAGGTCGGGTACCTTCCCGTCGTCGCCGAAGGAGAAAACCCGCGGGTGGTAGGCAT
>CBDUSG010000392.1:0-4153 GCA_965369575.1 uncultured bacterium
TTCCATATGACCGCCCCCCCCCCACAAAAAACAAAGTAAGAAATCATACGCCGAATGGCGCCTTCGGCAATTTTCGATGTTTCCGAAAATGCGCCCGAAGGATCAAATGATATGCGCCACGTTCTTCTGCGAACTCGATGGCGTGGAAGACTTCGCGCCGGCAATGATGCGCCGACTCGCGCTGCGCGGCTGTGGCGTCGGCAACCCCTTTCTAACTCTATGCAGCCAAGAACTCCTGCTGGAACTCCTGCAGAAATCGGCGATGCCGCCCGATCTGACTCCCTCCGGCGAAAACATCGATATCCCAGCAAATATCTATTTTTCCTGTGACGCAGACGCCACCTTCAGGTGACGGCCGAATCAGATGTAACGGATGCTTTTCCCTGAATTTTATATGAGGGGGTAATGGGGTGAGAACCTGGAAGGGTAAAAATCTGTACAAAAATCATCGGAAATATCCGCGCGCCGTGACAACTGGAAGTAAGTTTACCATAGGATTAAACGACTGTCAAGGGCTTTCTCTTTCGAGTTTCCCCATTTTCCAGAGGGTATCGAAAAGCCATTGCTGGTTATCTGCCCATGCCCGTGATTTCTTTGTCTGTAGGGAAGAAAACCTTCTCCTCCCGCGACTTATCTGAAAGGGGGGTGAGGCGTGTCCGCCGGGTGGCGCGGCGGGCGGCGCCGGTTTTTCTGCGGAAGGAGGAGCAATGGACCTTGATCTGGTGGTCGAAAACGGATGGATCGCAGACGGCATGCTGCCCACGGTCTTCAAGGGAACGATCGGGGTGCTGGACGACAAGATCGCCTTTGTGCGAGAAGGCCGGCCCCGGCTTTCGGGGAAAAGGGTGATCGACGCCGAGGAGCGCATCGTGGCGCCCGGCTTCGTCGATGTCCACTCGCATGCGGACCATTTTCTGCTGCTCGAGCCGGCCATGAAGAACAAGCTGATGCAGGGAGTCACGACCGAGGTCGGCGGCAACTGCGGCAGCTCTGCCTATCCGTGGAACGACGCGCACCTGTTTCATCTGTCCGAAATGGAGGGCGACTTCGCATGGAACTCGTTCGCCGGCTTTTCCGAGGCGCTCGAGCGGAGGGGTATCGGCCTCAACTTCGCAAGCCTGATAGGCCTGGACTCTCTGCGCCGCGAGGCCGTCAAGGAACGGGCTCCCGACGACGCCGACGTGAAAAGGCTGAGGCGGCTCTTCGCCGCGGCCCTCGAGGAGGGCGCGCTGGGGCTGTCTATCGGTGCGGGCATTCGGGCGCTGTCACCGCAGGAGCTTAGAGCGCTCCCCGAGCTTTGCAGGCTGGCGCAGAAAAGCGGCGGCGTTCTTGCGACGCACCTGTGCTCGGAGGCCTCGGAGATTCTGGATGCGCTTTCCGACACAATTTCCATCGCCGCCGAAAGTGGTGTCTCGCTGCAGATATCGCATTTCAAGACGCTCGACCGTTTCAATTGGCACAAGCAGGAGGTCGCGCTCGACCTCATCGGCACGGTGCGCGCGGCGGGCCTCGACGTCGGCCTCGACTGTTTCCCATACACCGCCTGCTGCTCGCCGCTGAGGGTGTTCATGCCGCCCCGGCTGGCGGCGTACGGAGCCGCGTTCTCCGAGAGGGCCGAAAGCTCGGCGGCGCGGGACGAGATCGAGGACTACCTTGCGATGCATTTTCCGGACCCCGAATCGTACAGCGGCATCATGTGCCCTCATCTGGAGACGGCCCGATACCGCGACCTCAGCGGGATGGACCTGCTGACGGCGGCGGCGACGGCGGGCGTCGAGCCCGGCGCGCTCGCCATCGATCTGACGCTGGCCGAGGGACTGGACCGGTTCGTCTACTACGACTGCATCTGCAAGAATAATATGGACGCGGCGATCGGGCTGGAATTCGCCATGGTGGCGTCGGACTCGTTTCCCACGGATAACCCGAAGTATTTCAGGAACTCGATAATGCACCCGAGAACGTTCGGCGCGTTTCCCGAGTTTCTCAGCGAGTTCGTATACGCGAGCCACACGTTCGACCTTCCAACCGCGATCAAGAAGATCACCTCGATTCCCGCAAAAAAGTTCGGCCTCCGTGGCCGCGGCGTGCTCGGTTCGGGCGCATTTGCCGACATAACGATCTTCGAGCCTGAGAGATTGCGGGCCGGCGCCTCGCTCGACAGTCCGTGCACTGCGCCGTCGGGCATCGACTACGTAATAGTCAACGGCCGGGTCGCGATCGAGCGCGGCGAGTTCAAAGAGGTATACGCGGGAAGGGTATTACGGGGAGAAGGCTAGGGGCGCGTCAACCGTATATTGTCGGCCTCAGAGTTCTGTAAGTTGTCCAAGGCGACTCGCCCTATATGTAGCACCGGAGCAATAGGTTGTCGCCCTTCGTCAGGAAAGAGATGCAGCGCATCTCATGTCGGCGGCGACTCGCCGCCGTGAATGTATCGTCCGGGCACGACACCGGAGCCTGCCCGCATGCGAACACGAGGCGGATTTCCGCCCCGGGTCACGCTCTCTCGACACGATCCGCTCCCTTCTCCCCTACTGTATCTGATACTCCTTGATCTTCCTGTAGAGGGTTCTGAGGCCGATCCGGAGAATCTCGGCGGTCTTTTCTTTGTTGTAGCCGGTGGATTGGAGCGTCTTTTCGATAATCGTCTTTTCGACGTCCTCCATCGTCATGCCGACACGAAGAGAGACGCCGTCGGCGGAGGGTTTCTGCTCGCGCAGGTGGGGAGGAAGCTCGGACACGCCGAGCACGGCGCCGGGCCGCGAGAAGGCGACCATGCCCTCGATGCAGTTTCGCAGCTCGCGCACGTTGCCGGGCCAGCCGTACGTCCTCAGCGCGTCCATCACGCCGCGGCTGACCCCCTTGACGGACTTTTCGTGGCTCTTGTTCATCTCGCCGAGGAACGCCTCGACGAGCAGCGGGATATCCTGCCTCCGCTCGCGCAGCTCGGGAATCTCGATGAGAACCACGGCGAGCCTGTAATAAAGGTCCTCGCGGAACTTGCCGGCCTCGACCAGTTCCTTCAGGTCTTTGTTCGTCGCGGCGACAAGGCGGACGTCGACCGCGTGCGTATCGTTGCCGCCGAGTCGCTCGAACTGGCGCTCTTCGAGAAAGCGCAGCAGCTTGATCTGCGTGGACGGCGTGATCTCGCTCACCTCGTCGAGGAACAGCGTGCCGCCGTCGGCTATCTCGAACCGGCCCTTGCGCGTCTTGAGCGCCCCGGTGAATGCGCCTTTTTCGTGACCGAAAAGCTCGCTCTCGATCACGCTCTCGGCCAGCGCCGAGCAGTTGAGCTTGACGAAGGGGCTGTCGCGCCTGGGACTGTTGGCGTGGATGGCGGCGGCGGCGAGCGATTTGCCCGTGCCCGTCCTCCCCAAGAGCAGCACGGTCGCGCGCGTCGGCGCGATCTCCCGTATCTTGCCGTATACCTGCACCATCTTCGGCGTGTTGCCGATTATGCCGCCCATGCCGTAGCGTTCATCGATGCGCTGGTGCAGATCGTGCATTTCGACGACCATCCTTTGATGCGAGACCGCCCGCTCGATGACCGCCTTCAGCTTGCTCAGGTTCAGAGGCTTCGTCTGAAAATCGTATGCGCCCTCGCGCATCGCCTCGGTGGCGAGTTCGATGTCGGCATTGGCCGCTATCATCACGACGCAGACCTCCGGGTTGCGTTTTATTGCGACCTGCATGAGACGCATCCCGTTGATTCGATGCACGCGCAGCTCTGCGACCATCACGTCCACGGGCCCGTCGTCGAGAACGTTGTAGGCGGTCTCGCCGTCGGGAGCCCACAGGACCTCGTAACCACAGTCCTTCAAAAAGCTGATGAGCTTGGTGGTCGCCTTGGACCGCGAGTCGACCACAAGCACTTTCGGAGCCGTAAGTTCCATCGAAAACGTTATTCTCGCATTATTCGGGCGGGTTCTCCTGTCGGATGAGCAATAATTATAGCATAACCAGACCCGCGCGACCAATCGCGCCGGTCCGGGCGCCGGCTGTCGGCTGCGCGAGAATCGGTGCGCTTTCATATGGTTTGCACGCTCGTGTTCGCCGTCTCGGCGGGATTGACAATTTCCGAGCGATTGGTATAGTATAAAGCTAGTGTCGTGTCAACCGTATATTGTTGTTTTCAGCGAGCCGAGAAGCGGTTAGC
>CBDUSG010000393.1:0-4152 GCA_965369575.1 uncultured bacterium
CCTTGGACAACTTGCGGGACTCTGAGACCGACAATATACGGTTGACACGACACTATGATCCTTTGAAATTCGCCGTGCGTTTTTCGAAGAAGGCCGAGATGCCCTCCATCGCGTCGGCCGATCTTATCAAGCGCGATTGAACGGAGGCGACTTCGTCGAGCGATGAGCCGGCGTTGAGCAGGCGCTTGGCGGCGGTCATCGCCAGCGGCGCGCGCGAGGCGAGCTTTTCGGCAAGTTCCTTCACGGATTCTCCGAGCGATTCTTTCTCGACCGCCTGATTTATCATCCCGATATCAAACGCCTCTTCCGAGCTTATCAGGTCGCCCTCGAGAATGAGTTCCTTCGCTTTGGCAAGGCCGATCAGTCGAGGCAGCCGCGTGGTCGCCCCGAGCGCCGGGACGATGCCGATCTTCACGTCGGAAAGCCCGAGCTTCGCGCCCTCGACCGCGATGCGGAAATCGCAGGCGAGTCCCAGTTGCAGTCCGGCGCCGACGGCGTGCCCGTTGATGGCGGCGATCGTCGGCTGCGGCAGCGCCTCGACGGCATCGAACACGCTCTGTATGCGGCGTATGCCCTCGGTGAGCGCATCGCCCTCGGCCTCGGAATGGTAACCGGCGATGTTCGTGAGGTCGGCGCCCGAGCAAAACGCGCGCCCCGCGCCGGTGAACACGATGACGCGGATGTCGGAATCATCCGACGCCAGCCCGACGGCCCGGTCGACGTCGGCGAACATCTCGGCGCTGAACGCGTTCAGCCTTTCGGGCCGGTTCAGCGTGATCGTCAGTATGGGCCCGTCCTGATTCCAGATGATCGTTTCAAATTCGGGTTGCGATCCCGTCTCGGGTCGAGGATTCATAAAACCTCCACGGATTTACGAATGGTCGGCTGTCGCCTCTCTGACGGCGTCGGCCAATGCCTTTTCGCGGCCGAACAAGAAATGATCGGCGCCGGGAATAATCTTCATCGACTTCGGCTCCGGCAGCCGATCGAATATTTGCTGCAGCGCATCGCGGTCGCAGAACTGGTCGCGCTCGCCGACGATGAAGTGTCGCGCGCGCTCGGCGTCGTCGTCGGCCAGCATCGAAAAGTCGAACATCGACGTCGGCGGCGCCACGAGTATCAAGTGAGCCACCGAGCCCTCGCCCGCCAGCGCGCTTGCGGCCACCCACGAGCCGAACGAATAGCCCGCCAACACCACGGAGCAGTCCTCGCCCTCCGACTTGTCGCAGACGAGCCCGATCGCGGCTCGCACGTCCTCGATCTCGTCCGTTCCGCCGCCGTGCGTGCCCTGGCTGCCGCCGACGCCGCGGAAGTTGAACCGCAGCGTCGAGTGCCCGGTCTCCTGCAGTGTCTGCGCGATGGCGACCACTGCATTGTTGTCCATCGTGCCGCCGTAGAGCGGATGCGGGTGGCAGATGACAGCCGCCGAAACCGGCGAGGAGGCGGCTGAATACATGCCCTGCAATTCTATACCGCCTGCATCGAAGATCAAGGCCTGCTCGGACATATATCTCTCCGCCCATATTGATGCAAAAGGTGATTGAAAGAACAAGCTGCAAAACGCCGGGGGCGGTTCGCTGAAGGACCGGCATGCGAGGCTACCTGAACGTGTCGATTTTGTTCGGGAAAACTATGTATGGACTGTCGCTGTACCTCGCCACCAGCGCCCATCGGATCATAAGAAACAAGAGCACCATGGAGAGAACAAAGAATATGAGTTTCCCGATTTTCGCTCTCATCTGTCGTTCGCTCCCGGACAGGCCGACAAGCCTTGCAATGTTATTTTAGCAGATTTTGACTGAAAATGGAATGCCTCGGCCGGTCTGTTGACTGGGCGCAAGGCGCGCGACTATAATTGCTTATGACAGCCCCATGGACCTGTAAACCGATGAGAGGCACTTTGAAGATCAATATCCGCGAAGCGAGAAAGGGCGACCTCGCACGGCTTGTCGAGCTGATGAAGGCGTTGACGATTACCACCAGCGAGGCCGAATCGCAGGGAGCGTCCGAACTGGCCGATTACGGGAAAGTTTTCGAGGAGATCGAGTGCGATCCCAATCACAGGCTTATCGTCGCTGAGGTCGATGGTCAGATCGTCGGCTCGGCCGATCTCCTGATCGTGCCCAACCTCTCGCATCGCGGGCTGCCCTGGGCCGTAATGGAAAACGTGATCGTCGACGACAGAATGCGCCGCAAGGGCATCGGCCGCGCGATGGCCGAGCGCCTCGTCGACATGGCCAGAGAAAGCGGATGCTACAAGATCGGCCTGTCCAGCAGCAAAAAGCGCCCCGCAGCTCACCGGATGTACGAATCGCTGGGCTTCAAACAATACGGCCTCGGCTATCGCATTTACTTCTGAACGGCGAGGGTAACGGACACGATGCCTCCGCGCTTGAAGATTTGCGCTCCAGAAGCTATAATTGTTCCCAAAATTCGGCGTGGCCGAGCTTAGCCGCGCATTGCGGCATATGGCGTGATCGGTTTGCCAGTCACGCCATCAGATGTTTTGGATACCCTTGATTCAAAAATACGGCGGGACCGGATAATGCAGGAAGCGGGCGGTGCAACCAACGACATGACAGGGCAATCGACCTCGGAGCCGACGCAGAAGTTCGGGACGTTCCTCGGCGTCTACACGCCGAGCGTGCTGACGATCCTCGGTCTTATCATGTACCTGCGGTTCGGCTGGGTCGTCGGCAACGTCGGCCTCGGCATCACCATCCTGATAGTGGTGCTGTCCAGCTCCATCACGTTCATCACCGCCATGAGCGCCTCGGCCGTGGCGACCAACATGCGCGTGGGCGTCGGCGGCGAATACTACATGATCTCGCGGAGCCTCGGCCTCGAGCTCGGCGGCGCGATCGGCATACCGCTGTTTCTGTGCCGCACGCTCAGCATCACGTTCTACAGCTACGGCCTGTCCGAGTCGATACTCTCGTTCTGGCCCGGCGCCTGGGGCGTGATGCCGCCATATGCCGAGCAGTTCCTCACCATTGCGATCATTGTCCTGATCGCGGTCATCTCCGGCAGGAGCGCCGCACTCGCGCTCCAGTTGCAGATACCGATCATGGCGGCAGTGGGAATGTCCGTGGTCGCGCTGATGATCGGAGTCTTCACCGGCGGCATCGGAGCGCCGGAGTGGACGCCGACCTACCGAACGGCGCCGGCGGGATTCTGGTACGTTTTCGCCGTGTTCTTCCCCGCCGTGACGGGCTTCACCGCCGGCATCGGAATGAGCGGCGACCTGAAGGACTCCCGCAGGTCGATCCCGCGCGGCACCCTGGCGGCGGTGGCGACCGGGACCATCATGTACCTGCTGATCCCGGTTCTGCTGAGCATCACCAGGCGCGTCAGTCCCGAGGAGCTCGCAGAGCCGGGAGTGGTGTGGACAAAGATCGCGGTGCTGGGAGCCTGGGTGGTCTATCCCGGTCTCGGGGGCGCGATATTGTCCTCCGCTTTCGGGAGCGTGCTCGGCGGGCCGCGCGTATTGCAGGCGCTGGCCAGCGACGGCCTGGCGCCAGGCTTTCTCGCGCGCACCTCGAAAACCGGTCAGCCCACCATCGCGACCATGGTCACCGCCGCGATTGCGCTCGCTGCGGTCGCGCTCGGCGGCCTGAACGCGGTCGCCCGGTTCGTGACGATTCTGTTTCTTACGCTCTACGTAATCATAAATCTCAGCGCCGCCATCGAGAAGCTCGTCGGCGATCCGTCGTATCGGCCCACGATCAACACGCCGTGGGTTGTCTCGCTGCTCGGATCGATCGGCGCCGTCGTCGTCATGTTCCTCATCAGCCCGGTCGCGTGTGCCGCCGCGATAATTCTGGAGTTCGTCCTTTATCTCTACCTTCGCCGGCGCGCCATGCGAAAGCGATGGGGCGACGTGCGCGCGGGGCTGTGGGTCGTTCTCGCGCGCTTTGCGTTGCTCCAACTGAGAGGCCAGAGCACGGATGCGCGCAACTGGCGACCGCACATTTTGCTGTTCGCCGGCGATGCTGAAAAGCGGATCAGCCTTGTGCGCATGGCGTGCTGGTTCAACCAGAACCGCGGCATCGTCACCGTCTGCAGACTGATCGCGGGCGACCTCGATCAGGGCGATTTCGATGTCGAACAAAGACGGCTGGAGATGAATCGCGCCATCGAGCAGGAGGGCCT